>DATBCM010000350.1:0-2908 GCA_036270455.1 Gemmatimonadales bacterium
CGAAATCCCGCCGAGCGCCAGCCCTACGAGCGCCGCGTACAGGGGCGCCGAGATCGGGGCCCACTGTGGCTTGACGCGAGTCGCGATCGCCACGCCGAGTCCGCCGAATATCCCACCCCACATCCATGGGAGCGCGGCCGCTGGGTCGATGGCGTTGTAGGTCTGCGCCCAGATCCAGCTCGCCGTCGCCAGGCAGATGAGGAGCAAGAGACCCGTCTTGTTCGCGGTCCCCTCGATGGTCATGGTCTCCACACCGGTCGCGACGCCGGGCGCGGAGAAGGTCTTCGAATTGAGTACCGGATTCGCCATATCGATTTCCCCTGAGAACGTGATCTGAATCCAGCTGGTCAGGATTCGATCCGTCTTCATGAACCCCGGAGCTGTTCCGGGTGAGAAGACGGGAGAAAGGTAACCTAGGAGCTCGCCCCGGTGATCCCTCCCGCGCCTACCGCCAGCCGCGGAGGCTCCTCACGTAATCGTGCAGCACCAGGAACTTCTCGAACAACTGCACGCCTTTCCGCTTCCGTCCGAACTCCCCGAAGAGCTCCCGGAGTTTTCCGCGGCGGGCCACATAAAACCGGAAGGTTTCGGCGAAGTCCTCCTGCGGGTGGGTGGCCGCATACACGCTCACGTAATCGGGAAGCGTGGTAGCGATCCGCCGGCGTTCGAAGTCCACCCAGTGCTCGTCCGCCACCCGGTACGCCTTCCGCACTTCGCCGAAAGCGCGGCGGAAACGCCCGGTGGTGGTCCAGGACCAATGATGATAAAGGAACGAGTGCCCCAGCTCATGGAGGATGAGCCCGGTGAGCAGGTTCCAGCTGATCTCGTCGCGATGCCGCTTGGCGGTGACGTAGCGGCGGTCGATCTCGATGACCTTGGGCGCGTCCGGATCCACGCCCGAGACGCCGGGGCGCAGGAGGATCCGGTAGTTCCAGTCGGTGACCCGGCTGACGACGAGCAAACGGCGGGCGCGGGTCAGCGCGCGCGGGATCAGGATCCGTCCGGTGGCATCCTCCCCGCACCAGGGGCAGGTGTCCATCCAGTCGTCGACGCCCTTGTCGCAGTGCGGGCAGATGTTCTGAAAGTGCGTGTAGCGCCAGATCTGCTCGCGCCCGCACCACGGACACCACTGCATGGGGTACATCACGCCTCCCCCACACCCCCAGTCGCAGCGCGCGTGGTACTTGAAGCCCTTCGGCGCCTTGAGCGGCTCGAGCGACGACTGCCGGTCGTGGATGTTCCGGCCGCACCAGGGGCAGAATGAAAACGTGTCCGACACCATCCAGCGGCAATACGCGCACTCGGCCCCGGTCTCGCGCTGCGTGTCACCCCAGATGAGTGTCTTGGCGCAATTCGGACAGTACGCCCAGAACCGCTCCAGCTCGGCGCGGCAGCGGGTGCAGCGCAGCTCGGGCCGGGGCGTTTCGCGCCGGCTCACCGCTTCACCCGTTTCATGTCGTTTGCCACGGTCCTCAGTGCCACGAGAATCACGAAGCCCCCAACCACGCCGGCCACCGGCAGGATCATCATCGCCGTCTGAATGCTCTTCGTCTGGTCCGACAGGTATCCCACCAGGGGCGGCGCGAGCGCGTCACCCGCCAGGTGGGAGAACAGCACGAACGCCCCCGTCACCGACGCCCGCACGGCGGCGGGCACCACGTCGAAGATCACGGCCGCGAGGGGACCGTTATACCAGGTATAGAAGAAGTAAATGCCGAACAGGAGCGGTGCGAAGCCCTTCAGGCTCCCTGAAAACAGGAGCCAGGCGACGAGGGGACCGCCGATGATGAATCCGGCACCGGACGCGATGACCCGGCCGCCGGCCCAGCGGACCTGCAGCCAGTCGCCGATCTTGCCGCCCGCGAGCACGCCCGAAACGCCGCCGGCCAGGGCCCAGACGCCGAACCGGGCACTGAAATCCGGGACCGACAGGTTGTGGACCCGGGCCATGAACGTCGCGGCCCAGGCGATCAGTCCATTCACCGCGAACGTCACCATCGCGCCGCCGATGAACACCCAGATGAGCGTGGGCGTGCGGAGCACCACGGTGGCGGCCTCGAGGAATTCCTCGACGGCGGAGGCGGCGACGCCCCCCGCCGCGGCGGTACGCTGAATGGCGACCGGCACGAGTCGCGTCACGGTCCACATCAAGCCGAGGGCGACGAACACGCCGAACACGGCCATCGACACGTCGAAGGAGAATCCCAGGGTGAGATCCAGCACCGCCGCGGTGACCGCGCCGATCGCGGAGACTCCCGCCACCGGAAGGACGTACCGCACCGCGTGGCGCACGCCCGCCCGGTACCATTTCCCGATGGCATTGCGGAGAGGCGTGGGCGCGCGTTGATCCATCTCGCGGATCCGGGCCGCCTGGGCCGCGAGGAGCAGTCCGGGAATCCCCATCGGAATGAACGCCCAGCGCCATCCATAGCGCGTGGCGATCACGCCGCCGAGCCAGATGCCGAGGATCCCGCCGACGGCGGTACCCACCGAGTAGATCCCGATGGCGAACGCGCGGGCGCGGCCTTTGTAATAGTCGGCGATGATGGCCTGGGACGCGGGGGAGTATCCCGCCTCCCCGACTCCCGCGAGCGACCGGCACACCACGAGCTGTCCGAAGCCGCGGACGAACCCCGCGGCGCTCGTCACCAGGCTCCAGAACCCCAGACTCCAGGCGATGACCACGCGCCGGGACTTCAGGTCGCCCAGGACTCCGAGGGGAATGGAGCAGAGCGAGAGCAGAATGATGTACGCGGAGCCGAGCCAGCCCAGCTGCTGATCGGAGACGTGGAGCTCGTGCTTGACCGGTTCGAAGACCGCGAAGACGACGTTGCGGTCGAGGTAGTTGAGGAGATTGATCAGAGTGAGGAGCCCCAGGACGTACGCGGCGTACGTCCCGGGGCCCGAC
>DATBCM010000351.1:0-5430 GCA_036270455.1 Gemmatimonadales bacterium
TTCGAGGAGCGTTTCCGGTATTCCGAGCGCATCGCCCCCAAGGCACTGCCGGCCCTGGTCCCGGCACTCCTCCTCCAGCCCCTGGTCGAGAACGCCGTCCAGCATGGCGTGAGCCGCCGGGCGGAGGGCGCGACCGTGACGCTGGCCGTCGCTCGGCGAGGTGTGCAGCTGGTACTCGAAGTGACGGATGACGGCCCTGGCCCCGGAAACGGGAGCAAAGGTGGGAACGGTATCGGCCTCGCCAACACGCGAGCACGACTGGCCCAGCTCTATCCGGGTGCGCACCGCGTCGACCTCGCCGCGGGCCAGGATGGCGGCGCGCGCGTGACCGTCGAAATCCCCTACCGGACTGCGAGGACGGACACGTGATGCGCGTGGTCATTGTGGATGACGAGCCGCTCGGCCGGCTCGCGGTACGCCAGCATCTCGAGGGAATCCCGGGCGCCGAAGTCGTGGCGGAGTGTGCAGAGGGGAAGAGTGCCATCGACGCGATCGTGCGCGAGAGTCCGGATGTGGTGTTTCTCGACGTCCAGATGCCCGGGCTCACGGGCTTCGATGTTCTGGAAGTCGTCGGCTCGGAGGCGGTGCCGGCGGTGGTGTTCGTCACGGCCTTCGACCGCTACGCCGTGCGTGCCTTCGAAGCGCACGCCGTCGATTATCTCCTGAAGCCCATCGATCCGGACCGGTTCCGCGAGGCCTACGTGCGCGCGGCCACCGCGGCGGACCGGGAGGGACGGGAGCGCACCGCCGGACGGCTCGAGGCCCTGTTGGAGCGCCTGGCTGAGCGGCCGCGGGAGACGACCACGCCCGTGGAGCGGCTGGTGGTGCGGCACGAGGGGCGACTGCTCTTCGTTTCCGTGGCGGGCATCGAGTGGGTCGAGGCGGCGGGCAACTACGTGAAGCTGCATGCGGGCGCCGCGGTGCATGTCATGCGGCAGACCATGGAGCGTCTCGCGGCCCGGCTCGGCGACCGCTTCGTGCGCATCCGCCGCTCGGCCTTGGTCAACGTCGCCGCCATCCGCGCGCTCGAACCGCACGGGAAGGGCAGCTACGTGGTGTTCTTGAAGGACGGCACCCAGCTGATTTCGAGCCGGTATGCGGGCCGCCTCTTGAAAAAGCTCGCCACGTAGCGCTACGCGTTTTCGCGCTCGGACTCCTCGGGGCTCACTCCGGCGAACTCCCGGAATTCATTGATGAAGTGCGCCTGGTCCGCGTATCCGTGGGCCAGGGCGAATTGGGTCCAGGGCATCTGACCCCGGCGTCCCATGTCCCGGATCACCCGGTCGAACCGCACCAGCCGCGAGAACAGCTTCGGGGACATTCCGACGTGCGTGAGGAATTTCCGCTCGAGGGAGCGCGGGGAGACGTCGAGGTCCCGCGTGAGGTCATCCATGCGTTTCTGCCCCGCCGCATCGCGGACCAGCGCCGCGGCGCGTCCCACGGTGGCGTCGGGAGGCGGGGCAGCGCGCCGGCGGTCCCACAGTACGTCCGCCAGGCGGCGGAGGGCGCCTTCGGGCGACCCATCCAGCACCCGCTCCTCCATCAGTCCCGCATCGTTGCCGATGATGTCGTGGAGCATGGCCACGCTCTCGCCGATCACGGCGGCGGGAATGCCGAGGAGGGCTGCGACGCCTTCAGGTGCGAGCGAGGCACCGATGACGTGCCGCCAGCCGACCGATCGCACCACGAAGGCCCGCAAGGTGGAACCCACGACATAGCTGCGGTGTGGCGGTGCGACGATCTTGGCGAGCCCTTCGCCCCGCGACGGCTCACTCGCATAGAGCACGATGTCCACGCAGGCGTTCGGCGCGATCCGGACCCGCGCCGCACCGGCCAACGGAATGCGCATGTCCCACAGGGAGACCACGCAGTCGGCGAGGGCGGGCGGGGGAGGGTTCTCACGGTACCACTCTTCCCTGGGGCTCAGATCTGGCCTCTGTCAGCGTCGTATTTTTCCAATACCCGGAGTTCCCGGTTCGTCATGTTCCTCCCGTCCAACAACGAACGGAGCTGTTCAGATGCCCAAGCGGACCGTGCCGGCTCACCTGGAAGACCTTCCCAATGTAGGGCCGTCGTTGGCAGCGGACCTGCGCCGGGTGGGCGTGAATCGGCCGCGGGATCTGAAGGGGCGGAAGCCCATCGCCCTGTATCACGCGCTGTGTGAGGTGTCCGGGCGCCGTCAGGACCCCTGCGTGCTGGACGTGTTCATGTCCGCGGTGCGGTACGTCGAGGGTGCCCCGGCCCGTCCCTGGTGGCGCTACACGGCGGAGCGGAAGCGGACTTACCCGGACCTTTGACGGAGGGTCAACATGCGACGCTTGATGGTCTTGCTCTCGATCTTGTGTGTTCCAGAAATGGCTGCCCAGACGGCCCCGCAGGATGGCCCGGGCCGCCCGTTCCAAGACTCGCTTGTCGCGCAGTTGGCCGGTGGGTGGACGATGGCCGGGAGCATGTGGGGCCAGGCCCAGGACTATTCCCTGAAGGCCGAGTGGGTGTTGGGCCATCAGTTCCTGCGACTGGAGATGAAGGGTACGCAGTACGAGGCCGTGTCCTACATCGGGTACGACAACGCGAGCGAGCGGTACGTGGCGCACTGGATCGATATCTTCGGCGGCCGGGTGTCGGAGACGCTGGGGTACGGGAAGCGGGAGGGAAACACCATCCACTTCGTCTTCGAGTATCCCGACGGTCCCTTTCGGTCGGACTACACGTTGGATCCGAAGACCGGGTGGAAAATCGCCATGACGCAGAAGGGAGTCGATGGAGTCTGGAAGGACTTCGCCCACTATCGCCTGAGCCGGTAGGTGACCCCGGGCTGCCCCCGGGTCAGCCGATCCCCGTGGCCATCAGTATTCGTCGTGTCGCTTCAGCCAGTACGGTCCTCGACGCCCTTCGTCGCGCCCCTTGGGCACCAGGTCGAGATAGTTGTACGCGGTATTCATGAGATCAATGCCGCGCGCGTAGGTCGAATACGTGTGGAAGATCTTTCCGTCGACCTGATGAAAGACGCTGATCCCTTCCCGCTCCGTCTCTTCGGGATCATTGTAGATGACGAAGTTGTATATGGCCTTCTTCGCCTTCACGTCTTCCGGACGGAATGAGGCCTGGAAATCCACGTTGAAGTCGGACGTTCCCGACGAGAGCCACTTGAAAGACCATCCCATCCGCCGCTGGTACTCTTCGAGCCGGGCCAGGGGCGCGCGGGAGATCGCAACCATCGAAACGTCGCGCTGGTTGAGATGGACGATGATCGGATTGAAGTTGTCGGCCCAGAAGGAGCAGTGCGGGCATCCCACCTTGGCGTTCGGGCCGAACATGAAGTGATAGATCACGAGCTGACTGCGCCCGGCGAAGAGCTGCGCCAACGTCTCCTCTCCCTGCGGCCCCTCGAAGCGATACTCCTTGGTCACTGCCTCCCACGGCAGCTCCCGTCGGGCTCGCGACAGCGCGTCGCGGGCCCGGGTGAACTCCTTCTCCTTCTTCAGCAGCTCCGTGCGGGCGGCGATCCAGGACTCGCGAGAGACTACGGGGTGTTCCATGAGCTCCTCCTCGGGTCCCCATTCTAGCACTACCTGCGGCTTGCGGGAGGCACGATGCCGTTCATCCGCAGATACTCGACCATCTGTCCATAGTGGTCGAAGGCGTGGACGGCTGATTCGACGATCAACGCCATGCGCGTCACCGACCGTCCCTGGAAGGGCGAAATTGGGGAGGTGCGGACCGCGATCCGAGTGTCCCCATAGGCTCGCGCGGCGCGCTCGAGCAGATCGAACGACCCCTTCATATAGGCCAGGACCTGCTCCTTGGTCACCACACTGTCAGGACCCATCTCGTCCCCGGCGTCCGTTGGCGGGTCGATGCCGAGGGCCGCCGAGGCCAGGATGTAGTTGGTTGCGGACAGGTGCTTGGCCTGCCGTCCGAACGAACGCACGCCGCCGAACTCCCCCTGCGTGGGCGCGAAGCCGAACTTGGTGGCCGGCATGGCGGCCACGGCCGGTTCGATTTCATGCCGGATGAGCTGGACCATGAAGATCAGGTTGGCGCGATCCTGATTCGCCGTATCGATGGGTACCTGTGCGACGAGGGGGCCCGCGGCCAGGAGGAGCAGGGGGAACGCAAGGGAGGGCTTCATGATGGGCTCCGTCAGAGTGAGAGATGACGGACCCTACCACTTCAAGTGCGCTTTAAGTCAACGCCGGCGGGTCAACTTGACCAGTTGCGGACGTACGCACTCGCCCAGCGTCTCGCAATCGCACTGGTTCAAGAGCTGCAATAGGTCGCGCATCCGCTCGGCCTCGGCGATCCGCGCCGACAGCTCCGCGATCTTCTGCTCCGCCATTCTCCGCCAGCGCTCGGACGCTGGTGTCGAATGGCGGAACCCGTACAGGAGCGTCCGGACTTCCTTGATGGTGAAGCCGGCCCGTTGGGCCAGGCGGATCAAGTCCACGACCTCGAGGACGGCTCCGTCGTACCGGCGGCGGCCCGCCACCCGGGTCGGCGCCGGGAGGATCCCCGCCTGCTCGTAGTAGCGGATGGCGGACGCGCGAAGGCCCGCTTCCCGCGCGACCTGACCGATCGACAGGGAGGGTGGGGCCTTCATCGCTCGGCTCCGCGCATCAGGGTGTTGGCATCGGCGTACGGCATGGCGTGGTCCGCGAAGGTAAAGCTTCCTTTTTGCTTGATCTCCCGCGCCGCGTTGACGAAACCGCCGAGCGCGGCTCGGGCCAGGGCTGACCCCACGCTGATGCGCTTGACCCCCAGGTCGGCCAGCTCCGCCACGGTGAAGCGAGCTGCCTTGAGCCCCATCACGACGTTGACCGGCTTGGTTACAGAGCGGCAGATCGTCCGGATGTCATCGGCCGCGGTGACTCCCGGGGCGTACAGGCAGTCCGCCCCGGCCTTTTCGTAGGCTTGCAGACGCTTGATCGTGTCCTCGAGATCGGGGCGGCCGTGCAGGAAGTTCTCGGCGCGCCCGACGAACACGAACGGGAAGGGCAGGCGGTGCGCCGCCTCCGCCGCGGCCGCGACCCGCTCGACGGAGAGCTGGAAGTCGTAAATCGGATTCTTCGGATCTCCGGTCGAGTCTTCGATCGAGCCCCCCACCAACCCGGCCTCCATCCCCGCCAGCCTGATCGTTTCGGCCGCATCCTCGGGAGACTCGCCGAAGCCGTCTTCCAGGTCGGCCGCGGCCGGCAAGTCAGTCGCGTCGGCGATGACCCGCGCGTTGGCCAGCGTCTCTTCCCGCGTCACCGAGCCGTCGCCGTCTTTCTTGCCGAGGGTGAAGGCGAGCCCGGCGCTGGTCGTCGTCAGGGCTTCGAATCCGAGGCCGGCGAGGACTTTGGCCGTCCCCGCGTCCCACGGATTCGGGATGACGAAGATGCCGGGGCGGCTGTGCAGCACCTGAAACCGGCGTCCCTTCTCGGCTTGGGT
>DATBCM010000352.1:0-6470 GCA_036270455.1 Gemmatimonadales bacterium
GCCCGACGGCAAGAAGCTCTCGAAGCGCCATGGCGCCACCGCAGTCGGCGACTATCAGCACCTGGGCATCCTCCCCGCTGCCATGCGCAATTTCCTGGCCCTCCTGGGCTGGAGCCCCGGCGGCGACCGCGAAATCATGACGCAGGAGGAGATGACCGACCTCTTCTCCTTCGATGGCGTCCAGTCCAAAGCCGCAGTCTTCGACACGACCAAGCTCGAGTGGATGAACGGCCAGTATCTGTCGGCCCTGCCCGCCATCGATCTGCTCCCGCTCGTCATGCCGCAGCTCGAGCAACTCGGTGCCACGGGAACGCCCGAGGCCATCCTTCGGGCCATCGGCGCGGTCAAAACCCGTTCGCGGACCACGCTCGACGTCGCCAAGCAAGCGGCCGTCCGCCTCGACGCGAAGTTCGTGGAGCAGGACGAGAAGGCGAAGAAGGAGATCGCTAAGGATACCAGCGGCTACAGCGAGTCTCTGAAGGCCAGTATCGAGGCATTGCGCGCCGTCGAGTGGTCACCGGAATCGCTTGAAATGGCCCTGCGGGAGCTCGCCGAGAAGCGCGGCGTCCCGGCCGGCAAGATCTTCCAGCCGATCCGGATCGCCCTCACGGGCGGCACCGTATCGGAGCCGGTCAACGAGTTGTTGTATGTGATTGGGAAAGAGAGTGCTTTGAAGCGATTGGCGTCTGCAGCGAACTGATGTCTGACGTCTATTGCGTCACCACCGTGTCTTTCTTCGTCCCCTTCTGCCGTTCTTCGAAGTCGTGCTCCGCCTGCTTCCGGTCCCGCAATTCGTGCACGTAGCGCCGGAAATCCGCGAGCGTCTGCGCCCGCATCGCTGAATAGAGCAGATCCTGCCGCATCATCTCGAGCTGCCGCGACCGGCGGTACTCGTCGTAGTTCCCCTCTGGAAGCCTGATCGGCAGGAGCGCGAGCGCCGCCGTCGGAATCGCGATCCCGGCGACATGGATGTACTGCGAGTCGATCCCGAACTCCTTCCCCGCGATCTGCGTGGTCCACGCCGGCTTGCGCGACTCGGCGCGCTGCTCGTCGAGAATCACGTTGAGCGAGTCGACCATCGCTTTCAACCGTCGCACGACGGGCCGGTCGCGTGCCAGCGTGTCGTTGTACATCACGTCGGCCACATCCCCGGGGAGCGCGGGCCGTGGCGCCACCCAGAGCACGCCACTCCCGAACTGCGGAATCGGGAGTCCGCGGGCCTCCCGGACCGGGCCGCTGGTCGTTTCGGCCACGGCGGCCACCGGGATGGGCGTTACCGGCTTGGGCGCCGGCGCCTGGATCGGAGCGGGCGGCTCGGGCCGCACGGACCCGTATCCTCCCTGCGGCGCCGAGCGGCGCTGTTGCCCCGCGTAGGCCGGCATGGGGCGCTCGAGCGGGATGATGGTGATGATCTCCGATGGCGTCCTGTGGGCGAACGGCATGGTAATGAGGACCACGATCGCCGCCACGTGCATCGCGATGGCGATCATCCACCCGGTGGACACCCGGGCGAGCCGGCCCTGCAACCGGTCAAACAGCGGCGAGCACCCTTCCCAGGCGTTCCGCACCTTCGAGCAGGCGGGCCGTGCCGGTCGTGAGTGCCACCCGGAAAAACCCTTCGGCCCCCGCCCCGAACGCGGATCCGGGAAGCGTCACGACGCCCACGTCTTCCATCGCCCGGCGTTGGAACGTCGCCGACGGCAATCCCTCCGGGAGCGGCAGCCAGAGATACATGGTGGCCTTCGGCGTCTCGCACTCGAACCCTTGAGCCGCGAGCGCCGGCACCATCGCGTCCCGCCGCTCCTGGAACTGCCGGACGTACCCGCGCGAGATCTCCTCGGCGCGCTCCAGCACCGCGGCGCCGGCGGCCTGCACGGGCAGGAAGATCCCGGTGTCCACGTAGTTCTTCACCTTGGCGAGCGCCGAGATGAGATCCCTCTTCCCCACCGCCCAGCCGAGGCGCCACCCGGTCATGCAGAACGACTTCGACACCGAGTGGAACTCCACCGCGATATCCCGCGCGCCCGGAATCTCGAAGATCGACGGCGCTACATAGCCGTCGAAGGTGACGTCCACGTACGGATTGTCGTACGCGATCACGATGCCGTGCTTGCGGCAGAAGTCGACGGTGCGCTCGAGATAATCCCGCGGCGCGATCGCGGCGGTCGGGTTGTTCGGGTAATTGAGGAACACCATCTTCGCCCGCTTGATCATGTCGGGCGACACCTCCTCCATCTCGAGTAGAAAATTGGTGCGGGGCGTGAGCGGCACGAGGTGCGGAGTGCCAAGGGCCAACACGGTGCCGCCATGGTAGACGGCGTACCCAGGTTCGGGCACGATCGCGACGTCCCCCGGATCCACGAGCGCCATCGTCAGGTGCGCGATCCCCTCCTTGGACCCCATCAACGGATGGAGCTCGGCGTAGGGATCGAATTTCTGGCCGAAACGCCGCTCCATATACGCGGCGGCCGCTTCGCGGAACGCCGGCAGCCCGATCTGGAAGGCGTACCGGCTCATCTTGGGATCCTGCGCAGCCCGCGCCAGGGTCTCGATCGCGATGGCCGGAGCCGGGAAATCCGCATCTCCGGCACCCAGGTCGATGAGGTCCACCCCCTGCTCGAGCAACCGCTTCTTCATGGCCGGGATCTGGGCCATCGGATAGCCGGGGAGAACTTCGATGCGCTTTGAAAGCTCTTTCATCCCTGGAATGTACCCCGCGAACGCAACTGTTTCACACCGGCTCCCCAATCCCGTGGCGGGCGAAGAACTCTTCGCACTCGTCCCGGACATCGGGCCAGTTCCCCACCGCTCGGGCCGCCGCCGGGAGCCCCTCGAGCAGGAGGGGACCGTAGCGTTTGGTGACGACGCGCCGGTCCAAGAGAAGTACGGCCCCGACGTCCGACCTGCTGCGAATCAGGCGGCCGAACCCCTGTTTGAGCTTGAGCGCCGCATGCGGGATCAGGTAATGGGTGAAACCGTCCACGCCCTTTTCGGCCAGCCGCTCGAGCCGGGCCGCCGTCAGCGGCTCGCTCGGCACCTTGAAGGGCAGCTTGGCCAGAATCAGCGCGCGCAACGCACGCCCCGGCACGTCCACACCTTCCCAGAATGAATCGGTCCCCAGGAGCACCGCGGAGCCCGACTCCCGGAACCGCCTGAGGAGCTGATCCCGCGGCGCCTCCCCCTGCACCAGGAGGGGCCAGCGGGTTCCGACCTCGGTCCGCACCGCATCCGCAGTGCGCCGCAGGGCGCCATGGCTGGTGAAAAGGCAGAACACACCGCCATCCGACGCCCGCGCGACCTCGAGCAGGACCCGGGCTACCGCCGCGTCATGCCCCGCTTCGTCGTCCCGGGGCTCCGGCAAGTCGGTGGGAATACCCAGCACGCACTGCGACGCGAAATCGAACGGAGAGTCCAGGACCTCGCGCACCACCACTCGCGACGGTGGCAGATCGAGGCCGAGCCGCTCCTCCAGAAACGTGAACTCGCCCCCGGCGGCGAGGGTGGCCGACGTGAGCACCACGGTCTCCACGCGGTCGAAGAGCGCGTCCTTGAGAATCGGCGCGAGGTCGAGGGGAACGGCGGACAGTCCCAGGTTGGTCGCGCGCCGCCCCTTCCGCTCGATCCACCGGACCGCCGGAGGGCCGCCGGGCGCGGGCTTCAGGGCGGCAGTCAGTCCCGCCGCGGCCGTCTGCAGTCGCCGCACCACCGCCCGCATCTCGGCGATCAGCTGTCCTCCGCGCTCACTCCGGTCGTCCAGCGACAGCCGGTCGGCGATGGATTCGACGCCATCCCCTAACTGACTGAAGGCGAGCAGGACGTTCTCGAGCGCGACACCCAGTCCTTCGGTCCACACTTCGTCTTTGGAAAAGTCCTCGGTGAGCCGGAGCACGGGTTCGGTCAGGCGCCGGTCGAGAAGCACGAAGAGCTCTTCGGACCCCCGACGCGCCGCGCGCAGCGAGTCGAGCAGCCGCCGCTGAATCAGGTCGCGCCCCCGGGCGTCGAGGGGAGAGTCATCGCGCTGGGTCAGCTCCCGCGCGAGTGTCGGCAAGAGACCCCGGCCATTGCGCTCGAACCGGCCCAGGAGCCGGGTGATTCCCACCTGACTCACCTGCGCACCCAGGTGCGCGGCCGACACGTCCTCGAGGTGATGCGCCTCATCGATGATCAGTCGCCGGTAGGGCGGCAGGACGGCGGCGTCCACCCAGTTGTCGGACGCCATGCGCACGGCGAGATCCGAGGCGAGCAAGTGGTGATTCACCACGACCAAATCAGCCTCGGCGGCGGCGCGCCGCGCGCGGAACACGAAGCACTGGTCGAAGTGGGGACACTTGAGCCGCGTACAAAGATCCGACTCGGCCGCGACCGCGTCCCACACGTCATCGGACGGCTCATCGGCCAGGTCGGACAGCGATCCGTCGGCCGAATGCGCGGCCCACTCAGCGAGGCGCTGCAGCTCGGATGCGCGCTCGTCCTCGAACAGCGAATCCGGGACCGCACGGGCCTGCTCGAGACGCGCGAGGCAGATATAGTTCCGCCAGCCCTTGAGCAGCGCGAAGGTCGGGGTGTGCTCCCCCGTGGCCAGCGCGCGCGCGAGGATCGGGAGGTCCTTCCCCACCAGCTGTTCCTGCAGGTTGATCGTATTGGTCGAGACGACCGTCCGCTCCGCGTTGTCTCGCGCCCAGACCAGCGCCGGCACGAGGTACGCGAACGACTTCCCGACACCCGTGCCGGCCTCGAGGAGCGCGACGCCGCCCCCGTTATAGGTGTCCGCGATATACGCCGCCATGTCGCGCTGGCTGGGCCGGTCCTCGAAGCCGCCGAGGGCTTTGCCCACGGCGCCATCCTGATCGAGCATCCCGGCGATCTCTGGGGCGTCGAGCACCACCCGGGGCCGGGCCCGGGGACACTCCACCACGACGTAGAGCTCGGTCACGTCGTTGTCCACGATCCCGAACCCCACGCCCGCATCGTGCAGCTGCGCCGCCACCGTGAGATCGGCCGTGGAGGGATCGAGGCGACCGCTGGGATGATTGTGCAGCAGCATCTCGCCGCGGGCCGCGACGCCGGGCAAGGCCAGGACCGCATCCACGGTGCCCCGCGCGACGGCCCGGACATCCACCAGATCGGCATCGCCGTCCACGCGCGCCACGAACGAGACCTCGCGCCCGCCGGCGCGCGCGATCTCCTCCCGCATCACCGCTCGCACGCCGGGAGACAGTCGCTCGATCACGTCTTGATCTCCCGCTTCTTGGCCGCGGGGAAGAGCACGTTGTTGAGGATCAGCCGGTACCCCGGGGAGTGGGGATGCAGCGAAAGATCGGTCGGCGGGTCACCCACCTGGTGCTGCGGGTCCTCGGGATCGTGGCCGCCGAAGAACGTCCAGGTCCCCTTCCCCAGGTCGCCGTGGATGTACTTCACCCAGGGCGCGCCCTGCTCATCGGCGAGCACGATGTCGGCGGGCTTGAGGTGGTCGCGCATGAAGCTGGTGGTCAGTCCGTAGAAATCGGGAATCACCTGGCGGTGGTTCTGCACCAGCATGGTGGGCACCGGGTCGACCTTGGCACTGAACCCGAAGATCTGGAATGCGCCGAGGGGTTGGCGGTGGCCGGGATTGTTGACCTGGTGGCCGTCGATATCCGAAAAGCTCGCGATGGTGGGAGCCTGCTCCACGTGCCCTCCGGTGAACGCGAACGTCTTGCTCCAATCGAGCTTCGCGTCGGCCCCGGGATCGACGGGGGTCCCATCCGCGAATGACGCCGCGATATCCGCCGTCTCGGCCGCGAGGGCCAAGTCGATGGTCTCGGTAGCGGTGCACATGGCGAACAGGAACCCACCTCCTTCGACGTAGCCGCGGATCGCGCGGGCGACCGCCTTCTTGAGCGCGGGCACGTTGGGAAATCCGGAATCGCGCGCGACGGCGGTGTTGTGACTGACCATGTCCGCGAGCCAGGGCGCACCCTGATACAGAAGATAAAACTTCGAGTACTGCCCGGTGAAATCTTCGTGGTGGAGATGGAGCCAATCGTACTGCCGCAGCCTGCCGCCGATCACTTCGGGGTCCCAGACCTTGTCGAACGCAATACCGGCGTACTGCAGGACCATGGTGACCGCGTCGTCCCAGGGCGCCTCGAACGGCGGGACGTACACCGCCACTTTGGGCGCGCGCTCCAGCTCGACCGCGTCCATGTTGCCCGCGGCGATCTCCCCACGAATCGCCGCCACCGCGCCATCGTCCACGGGCGTGACCGCCACGCCGGCGAGCGCCGCATCCCGCCTGATCGCGTCGATGTCCGGGAGGAGGAATGATCCGCCCCGGTAATTCAGGAACCACTCGACCTTGCCGCCAGCCTGAACGGCCCGGTAAGTGACGCCGTAGGCCTTGAGATGGTCGGTCTGCGTCTCGTCCATGGGGACGAGGAGCGACGCGTCGGCCCGGCGCCCGAACCACCGTCCCCAGGACAGGCGCGCGG
>DATBCM010000353.1:0-5592 GCA_036270455.1 Gemmatimonadales bacterium
CAGTAGTCGATCTTGTCGACCTTGACCGCGTGCTCCGAATCCCGGATCAAGGACAGCGTCATGAAGAAGGCGAGGAGGCCGATGGGGATGTTGATGTAGAAGATCCAGGGCCAGCCGTAGGCGTCCACGATGTAGCCGCCCAGCGTGGGGCCCAGCGCCTGACCCACCATCACGCCGATGCCGAAGATGGCCATCGCCGTGCCGTATTCGGATTTCGGAAACTCCTCGTACAGGATGGCCTGCGACGTCGACAGGAGTGCGCCCCCGCCCAATCCCTGGACAATCCGCCAGAAGATCAACGCGGTGAGCGACCCCGAATTGCCGCACAGAAACGACGCGATGGTAAAGATGGCGATCGAGCCGGCGAAGTAGCGCCGCCGGCCGAAATACGCCGAGAGCCACCCGGTGATGGGCAGCACGATGACGTTGGCGACGATGTAACCCGTCGACACCCAGGCGATCTCGTCCAGGGTGGCGCCCAGGTTCCCCATCATGTGCGGGATCGCGACGTTCACGATGCTGGTATCGAGCAGCTCCAGCACCGTGGCCATCGAGACCGTCACCGCGATGAGATAGCGGAACCGGTAGCGCCGGGACTCATACGCCGAGAGCCCGCCGGGGATCGCCGCAACAGTGGTAGCCACGAAACGCTCCCCTTACTTCGTCTTGATGACCACGACCACGCTCATCCCCGGGCGCAGCAGCGTGGTCGGGTCCGTGCTCTGGGGCACCGCGATCCGCACCGGCACCCGCTGGACGACCTTGGTGAAGTTCCCGGTGGCGTTGTCGGGGGGCAGGAGCGAGAAGCGCGCGCCCGTGGCGGGAGAGATGCTCTCCACCCGGCCCGTGAAGTGCTTGGCCCCGTAGGCGTCCGCGGTGATGTCCACCGGATCGCCTGCCTTCACATCGGCAACCTCGGTTTCCTTCAAGTTGGCCGTGATCCAGATGTCGTCCATCGGCACCACGCTCATCAAGGGCTCACCGGACTGCACCAGCTGCCCCACTTCCACGTTCTTCTTGCTGACGATGCCGGAGACGGGCGCCGCGACCTGCGCGTACGAGAGCTGGAGCGACGCTTGATCCCGGCTCGCGCGTGCCGCCGCCACCCGGCCGTCAGCGCCTGCCAGGGCGGCCTGTGCCGCCGCCAGGCCGGCGTCCGCCGCGCGCGCCGCCGCCTCGGCGGCGTCGAGCTGCTGGGACGAGACGATGCCCTGGGCCGCGAGGGGGCGAATCCGGTCCAGATCCGAGCGGGCCTTCTCCGCATTCGCCTGGGCCTGGTTCACCTGCGCCTCGGCCTGGCCCACGCGGGCCGGCGACGAGACACTGGCCAGGGCGACCGCGAGGTCGGCCTGCGTCTGCTGGAGCCGGGCCTGGTAGTCGCGATCGTCGAGCGAGACAAGGACGTCCCCGGCTTTCACCAGAGTGTTCTCCTGGACCCGCACCGACGCGACAAACCCACCCACCTTCGGCAGGATCGGGACCACGTGGCCGTCGACCTGCGCGTTGTCACTGGTCACGTGGCTGAGGTTGAAGATGAAGCGCCGGGCGCCCGTGAAGAGCATGAGGGCGAGGCCCAGTCCGACCACGATCAGGACGATGCGCTTCCGGCCCCCGGCGGGCTTTTCCTCCGCGGGGGTGATGGAAGGGCCGCCCATCGGGCCCCCATTTTCGGTCGTGGACGTCGAGTTCCGTTCTACGGTGGTTGCCATTCGTCTTTCCCTTTTAATGAAGCGTCCGTGCCGCACCCGCCGCCCGGGCGAGTGCCACCCGCGCCGCCGCCGCGCCGTACCGCGCGTCGATCACCGCGTCCCGCGCCTTCACCATCGAGGCCTGCGCATCGATGACTTCGATGTTGCCGGCGACGCCGGCCTTGAACCGCTTTTCCGCCTGCGACAGCTCGTCGGCCGCGAGCGACAGCTGCTGCGACGCGATCCCCTCCTGCGCCTCGGCCGAGTGGAGGTCGAGGAGCGCGCCGGCGACGTCGGCGGCGATCTGCTGCCGGAGATCGTGCTGGCGCACCTGCGACTCCTGGATCACTGCGTCCTGTTCGGCGGCCCGGCCCTCACGGCGGAAACCGTCGAGGAGCGGAATGCTCACGGCCACCGCGAACTGCCGCGTGGCCCGCGACGACCCCAGCGTGAGACCCGACAGCCCGTAATCGGCTTCGAAGCCCACGCGGGGCAGGAGCTCGCTCTCGATGGCCGACTTCGACACCACCGCCGCATTGCCGCGGGCCTGCTCCGCCTTCAACTCGGGGCGGGCATTGAGCGCCTGCGCCACGGCGCCGTCCTGATCGCCGGGAACTGAAGCGACGCCCAGCGCGGAGGTGAGGGTGTCGTTGAGCGTGAGGACCGACGTCACGGGGTCGACCCCGAGGGCGCGGGCCAGCGCGATGCGGGCCTGGTCGTACTGATTCCGCGCCACCACGAGGGCGCCCGCCGCGACCGCGACCTGGGTCTTGGCCCGGGTCACGTCGAGCGTGCCCGAGACGCCGGCCTGGAGCTGCGCCTGGGCGAGGGACAAGACTTCCGCCGCAATGCTGGAATCCGCCTGGCGCGCTGTGATGGAGGCCTGGGCGCGGGCGGCGCGGAGGTAGGCGAGGGCCGCCACTTGCGCCGCGGTTTCGGTGGTCGCGTCACTGGCCGCGAGCGTGCTCTGCACCTGTGCCTCGCTGGCGCGCACCCGCTTGATGCTCGAGAGGTCGAGGAGCGTCTGCGTGAACGTCAGCCGGGCGTCGTACGCGGTGAAGGGCCCGGCGATCGTCGGGAGCTGAATCGGGCTGTTCTTCGGGAACGGCAGGCCCAGGGCGTCGAGATCGTAGTCCCGGTTCACCCAGGCGCCGCCGGCGGTGAGGCCGGGCAGATAGGACGCCCGCGCCTGGCGCACGCGCGCCCGGGCCTCGTCGGTGGTCAGAGTCGAGAGTTGCACGGGCGCGGCCTGCCCCGTCGCGAGCTTCACGGCGTCGCCGAAGCTCAGCGCGAGCTTGGTCTGGGCGACCAGCGACGCCGGGGCGAACAGGGCGGCGAGCACGAGGATCCAGCGATTACGCATGATTCAATTCCCCAATGGGTGCGCGGGCCAGGCCACGCAGCACCATGTCGAGATGCGCTTCCACGTACCGGTCGCCGTCGAAGGGCTCGCGGATGCACCGGTAGAGGGACTGACTGTGGACCACCGCCATGAGCATCGGCGCGATAACCAGTCGGACCGTGAGCATGACGTCGACAGGGCGGAACTCGCCCGAGTCGACTCCCCGCTGCAGAACCTGGGCGAAGAGGAGATGCCCGCGGCGAATCACTTCTTTGTAGTAGAACCGCGTGAGCTCGGGAAAGTTCGTCGCCTCGGCCACGATCAACTTCACGACACCGGCGAGTGACCCCTTCCCCACCGACGTCCACCAGCCCCGCACCATGTGGCCGAGAAGATCCGCGGACGTCCCCTGCCACTCCCGCACTTCCTGCTCGGCGCGCGCCAGGATGGGGACGACGGTCTGACGGATGACCTCCTGGAAGAGGTCCTCTTTGCTTTCGAAGTAGAGGTAGATGGTCCCCTTGGTGACGCCGGCCAGGCTGGCGACGTCGTCGAGCCGGGCGGCCGCGAACCCGTGCTGCGCGAACACCTGCAAGGCGGCGGTCACGATTTCTTCCGGGCGGGCTTCTTTGCGGCGCTGCCAACGGGGCTTCATGGGACTCTTCTCGGGTGGAGTCATTACTAACTGAACGGTGAGTAATTAATACAGGTTCCCGCCGAAGGCAAGGGCGTCTGGCACTTCCTCACAAACCGCCCTACTATGACCCCGTGAGCAGCCCGCCGCAGGCCTACTCCCGCCCCATCCGGGCCATCGCGGTGGTGGTGGCCATCGCCCTGGCCCTCCGACAATACCTGTCCCTCTCCATCGCCACCCCGGTCTACGCCCGGCTCTTCGCCGTCCGCGTCGGCACGCTGGTTCTGGCCATCCTCATTGCCTGGGCGGCGACCCCGGCCCGGTCCCCCCGCACCCTGCGCATCCTGGCCCTCACCCTGGGATTGTCCCTCGCCCTCGCCGGCTGTTTGAGCGGCCTGATCTTCCCCGCTCGCATATGGGAGGTCGCGGGCATTCTGCCGGCCATCGTGCTCGGCGTCTCGCTCTTCATCCCCTGGTCGTGGACCTGGCAGGCGGCCTTCGCCGCCTCCGCGTTCCTCATCGAATACGTCACCCTCATGGCGATTCCGGACCGCGCCCTGCCCGCCCCCTTCGTGGACGAAGGTGCGCTGATCCTCCTCTTCAGCTCCGGGGTCGCCAGCATCATCGGCTCCCGCATCGCGGACCAGGAACGCCGGTATGTCGCGGAATCCGAGGCCAGGTTCCGGGCGCTCTTCGTCGGCGCCGGCGACCCCATTGCCGCGCTCGATGCCGAGGGCCACGTCTACGACGCCAACCCCCGGCTCCTCGCCCTGCTCGGCCGGCCGCTCGAGGAAGTCCGCGGCAAGCTCCTGGCGCACCTGCTCGCCCCGGGACGGGGCGATGGCTGGCTCCTGTCCCCCCTGCAGGCGGCCACGCAAGGGTCGGTCAGTCACGTCGAACGCATCCGCAAAGCGGATGGGGCGGAGCTCGAGCTCGAAGTCACGCTGGCCCGGGTCGACATGCCCGGCGGGGGGGGGCCGCTGGTGCAGGTCATCCTCCACGACCGGACCGAGCGCCGGGCCCTCGAGCGCCGCCAGGTACAGAACGAGCGCCTGGATGGGCTCGCCCGCTTCGCCGGTGGCATCGCGCACCAGTTCAACAACCTCATGGGCGGCGTGATGACGCACGCCTCGCTCCTCCGCACCGAAGCGAACGAAGCGGGCCTCTCGGCGGTGGACGAAATCCTCGCCGCCGCCCGCCGGGGGCGCGATCTCACCAAGGAGCTCCTGCGCTTCACCAAGTCGGGGGACCTGATCCTCCGGCCCACCGCCACCCGCGAGGTGCTCGACCGCGTCGCACTCCTCGCCCGCGCGGCGCTCCCCGCCACCGTCCAGATCGCCGTCGACGGCGATCCCGGACTGCCCCCGCTCCACGCCGATCCCGATCAGCTGGCCCATGCCATCTACCAGCTCGTCCTCAATGCGCGGGACGCGATGCGGGATCAAGCCTCAGGGCAGGTCACCATCGCGGCGGGACGGGAGACCGTCGAGCGGGATCCCCACTGGCCCGATACGGCCCCTGGCTCCTACGTCCGGATTTCCGTGACCGACACCGGCGTGGGAATGGACGCGACTACGGTCGAGCGGGTGCTCGAGCCGTTCTTCAGCACCAAACCGATGCATCAGGCCGCGGGACTCGGCCTCGCGGCCGTCTATGGCGTGATGCGGGACCACCACGGCTCAATCCGCGTCGCGAGCGCGCTCGGTCGCGGAACCACCGTGGACCTATTGATCCCCCGAAGCTCCGCCGATCCGGAGCCCGCCAAACCGGCCCCGGCCGTCGGGCCCGCGGCGCCGGCGGGCAAGCTCGTGGTCCTGGTGGTGGACGATGAGGCGATCGTGCGCTCGTCGCTCAAGCGGGCGCTGACGCACTTCGGGCATCAGGTGCTCGAAGCGGGAGATGGCCCCTCCGCGCTGGTCGCTATGCAG
>DATBCM010000354.1:0-3585 GCA_036270455.1 Gemmatimonadales bacterium
CGACGCCGGCCGCGGCGAGGTAGAGCGCCGCCGGTGACCCCAGCCCCCCCGCTCCGACGAGCAGCACGCGGGCGGCCTTGAGCTTGGCCTGCCCCGCCGCACCCACCTCGGGAAGGATGAGGTGGCGGGAATACCGCAGGACCTCTTCATGAGAGAGGCCGGTGGGAGTGCGGGTCATGGGAACCGAGGGCTCAGCCGGCGACCGAAATACCCGTGATCTGGTAGAGGCTCGCCTCGTCGTGGGTCAGGTCGGCGAGGGTCACACCCGACAGAAAGTCGTTGATGCGCCGCTCGAGCATGCGCCACACGGGCCGGATGCTGCACGACACGTCGGGGGAGCAGCGGTGCGCATCCACCTGATGGCGGTCACAATTGACTTCGAAGGTGACGTGCTCGGACGCTTCCATGACGTCCTTCACGGACACGTCGTGCGCATCGCGAGCCAGGAGGTAGCCGCCCTTGGCCCCCCGCACCGACTCCACCAATCCGGCACGACGCATCCGCAGGAGGATCTGCTCGACGTAGTCATGGGGGAGGCGTTCCGCTTCGGCGAGCTCGCGGGCGGCGACGGGGCCATCCCCGACCCGGCGCGCCAGGCTCAAGGAGACGATCAATCCATACTCCGCCCACGTGGTGACCCGCATGGCCGGAATATGAGCGGGCCCGCGGGCGATATCAACTGGAGCCGCGAGGGTGCGTGCCTAGTGCCTGATGGCCGGACCCACGCTCACTCCGAGCTGCACGCCGAAGACGTTCCCGCCGGAGCCCGGCTGAAACCACAGCAGGCGGCTCGAGAAATTGTACAGGACGCCGTTCTTCTCCATTTCGACGCCGAAGCCGCCCTGCGCGCCCTGGGCGACCCCACGGTCCGGGCCCTGCGAAAAGAATCCCGCGAGCACCGGACCCAGCTCGCCGTAGATCCGTCCCCACGACGGCCGGTAAGACGCTTCGTACCCGGGCTGGAAGAGCACGGCGTCCTCATTGCAACCGGTGCTCGGGCACGTGCCGGTGATCTGCAGCGGCGCCCAGTCCACTTCCAGTCCGAGCACGCTCGACGCCTTCTTGGTATCCCGGCGGAAGCGCACGCCCAGGAACGGCGCGCGCCCTTTCAGCGGACCGGAAATGGGAATGACAAACGCGAGCGCCGGACCGAGCGTGCCGTTCGTCAATTGCGTCACGCGCGGGGTCCCCAGGAGCAGGGATACATTGGCACGAACTTCAAGGGCCTGGATCGCGCTCTGGGGCACCTGGAAGAAGCGGCCCTCGATCTGTGCGCTCGCATCCTTCCCCGCCGTCACCCGCAGGCCGAGTCCGAACCCGAAGCCGATCTGCGTCGTCGTCTGGGCTCCGGAACAGGGGAGCCCGAGGAGCTCCTGCCCCAAACTTTTGTCGGAGTCGAGCACGCGCGCGACGCCCACCTCGGTGGACGCGAATGGCGCGATGCCCGACGGGCCGACCGGGAAATAGTTGTCGTCGAGCCCGAAGAACGTGAGGTTCCGCGGGCAGCTCGACGACGTCGCGAGATCGTTGTATCGAACGATCGAGAGACCGGTCTCGTCGTCGTCGGCCGTGAGGAGCGCCAGCGTGCCGCCGAACGCCGTGAACTGGTGGCTGGCGCCGTTCGCGTCCTGCAGCGAGAGCGACGAGTAGACCGGCCCGATGCGAAACGGGCGCTGGGCCGTCAGCGGCGCGCCGACCGTCAGGCCCGCCAAGGCGAGTACCAGGAGTCTCGTATTCATGCGAGGAAACTTCCGCACAACAGCCCAGTGAGAGCCGTGATAGCTGTCACCGGGCCGGCGTGGCGAAACCTGTCGCAGGATGAAAACAGCCTGATCAGGACTGCTGGCGCTCGCCCGGCACGCCCGGTTCCGTCATGGCCCGGAGATCCAGCACGGCGTCCAGCTCGGCGCCTTTCAGGATGCCCTTCTCCTGCACCAACTGGCGCACGGTCTCGTTTTTGGCGAGGGCTTCCTTCGCCAGCTTGGCGGACTCGGCGTACCCGATCGTGGGGGCGAGCGCCGTCACCAGCGCCGGCGAGCGATCCAGCCAGTGGGCGCACATCGCCTCATCCGCCTGAATGCCGGTCACACAGCGCTCGCTGAAGATGCTGGCGGCGTTGGTAAGGATATGCATGGTGAAGAGCAGATTGTGCGCGATCACCGGCATCATCACGTTGAGCTCGAGCTGTCCCGCCTCCGCGGCCGCGGCCACCGTCGCGTCGTTTCCGATCACCTGGAAGCACACCATGTTGACCATCTCCGCGATGGACGGGTTCACCTTCCCGGGCATGATGCTCGACCCCGGCTGGACCGCCGGCAGCGTGATTTCGGCCAGGCCGGTGCGCGGGCCCGAGACCAAGAGCCGGATGTCGTTGGCGATCTTGCCGAGATCCACCGCGAGGGTCCGGAGCGCGCCCGAGAGAGCGGCGGCGTCTCCCATCGACTGCATCAGCTGGAAGCGATCGGTGCCGGCCCGGAGCTCGAGCCCCGAAATGGCCCGGAGGTGACCGATCATCGCGTCGAAGTAGGCCGGCTCCACGTTCAAGCCCGTCCCTACCGCCGATCCCCCGATGCCCAGCTCCCGGAGGTCCTCGCCGGCCTGTGCGATGCGCCGGCGATTCCGCTCGATGGTGTGACCGTACGCCGTGAACTCCTGACCCAGACGGACCGGCGTCGCGTCCTGGAGGTGGGTGCGTCCCGACTTCAGGATCTGATCGAATGCCTTTCCTTTGTCGAGGAAGGCCTTCGCGAGTCCATCCAGCGCGGTCAACAGCGCCGGAAGCAGGGAGAGCGCGCCCAGGCGGATGGCCGTCGGGATCACGTCGTTCGTCGACTGGGCCATGTTCACGTGATCGTTGGGATGGACCGGCGTGTACGTGCCGCGTTTTCCGCCGAGCAGCTCATTGGCCCGGTTGGCCAGCACCTCGTTCGCGTTCATGTTGTGCGACGTTCCGGCACCGGCCTGGTAGGGATCGACGACGAAATGCTCCCGATGCTTGCCCGCGAGGACCTCGTCGGCGGCCTGGACGATCGCTTCCGCCAGTTTGGGATCGAGGCGCCCCGTTTCCTTGTGCGTCAGCGCCGCGGCCTTCTTGATCCAGATGACCGCGGTGACGAATGCCGGGAGCGGCGCGAGGCCGGAGACGGGGAAATTGAGGCGGGCGCGCTCGGTCTGAACGCCGTGAAGCGCCGAGGCAGGGACCCGCAGCTCACCCAGGGGATCTTTTTCGGTTCTCGTGTCCATGGCGTGAATATAGAGGACCTAGGTCTTGGCGCGCTTTCCGTAGCCGATGCTGAACAGCTCCTTGGCCGCCTTCAGGCCCAGATTCCGAATCATCACGATGCCGCCGGCGACCGCGAGGATCACGATCGAATAGATGCGGAACAGGAGGAGCATCGCCACCTGCTGGTCGCCGAAATCGCCGGCGAAGCCGCCGTAGAACGCGGCTTCGATCCCTCCACCCCCGGATGGCAGCGGGACGACCAGGGGTGCGGCCAGGAGCGCGAGGGCACCGAAGTACATCTCGCTGAAATCCGGCGGATCGGGCATGCCGTACGCGAGGGCGGGCAGAATCGCGGCCCGGGC
>DATBCM010000355.1:0-1745 GCA_036270455.1 Gemmatimonadales bacterium
GTGCCTGTTCCGGTGGAACCGGCGGCAGCGGCGCCGGCGGACAGGGCGGCGGTGGCGGGGCAGGCGGCCTATCGGTGGGCATTCTCTCGAACGCGGCCAGCCACCCGATGACCGATGGACCCACGAGCTTCATCCTGGGAACGCCCGGCACCGGCGGTGCGGCCGGAGCCGGAGGGGCAGGCGGCTCGGTGAGCACGGACCACGCCCCGTCGGGCCCTTCCGGCACCAAGGGCGCCGATGGGATCGCTCAGCAAATGCTCTCGAGATGAGAGGATAGCCCCGGGTCGTCCATTCGTTGGGTCAACGGCGGAGGGTTGCGTCCGCTGCCGGAGGGGAGCGTGCGATGCTTGGCGAGATGCCAGCGGGCAAGTGGACCTCCGGGCGCGCCGCCATGTTCGCGAGGGTGTTGGGGAGCCTCGCGGCGTTCACGGTCGTGTCGGTGGGGCTTTGCTGGTGCGGGAGAGACGCGAGTCCGGTGCCTTCCCCGGGGACGCCCGATGCGGACGGGGGCGGAGGCGATACGCTGGTGGTGGTCGTGTCGCCGTTCGAGGACGCGACCGGCGAGGACTCCAGGCGGGGCGAGGCCGGCCCGGTCTCGTGTGATCCGTCGCAGGATCCGAAGGACGCTCCGTGTCTTGTGGACGGGGTCTACGGGGTGTTCGTGTCATCGGCGACGGGTCACGACACGGGGATCGGTACGAAGGCGGATCCGTTGAAGACGATCACCGAGGGGATCGCGAAGGCGGCGCAGACGGGCAAGTCTCGGGTGTACGTGTGCAACGGGAGCTACGGGGAGCAGGTGTCTCTGGACGCGCAGCACGACGGTCTGGCCCTGTACGGGGGGTTCGATTGCGGTCGAGCGTGGGCGTGGAGTGGCGACGCGGGTGCGACGCAGGTGACGGGTCCGACGGCGCAGTACGCGCTGCGCGTGGACCGGACGACGAAGCTGGTGACGATCGAGGACGTGAGCTTTGCGGTGCCGGACGCGACGGGTCAGGACGGCACGGGAGCGGGCAACTCGAGCATCGCGGCGTTCGTGAGCAACGAGGCGGAGGGGGTGAGCTTCCGACGGGTCGGGCTGCGCGCGGGCGCGGGCGCGGCGGGGAGCGACGGGGGGACGCCACCGACGAACCTGTTCTCGTCGAACATGGCCGACTTGCAGGGCAACGGCGCGGACGGCGGAGCAGGGGGCGCGATGAAGGATTGCCCTTGCAAGATCGTGGGAGACACGCAGGGAGGTGCGGGGGGCGGCGAGGGGGATCCGGCCGGGGATGGTGGCCCGGGCACGGCGAATCCGCTCCCTGGACAACAAGTCCGTAACGGCGCGGGAGGCGCCGGCTACAACGACACGAGCCTCGGATGCACCGTCGGCCGGCCGGGCGCTGACGGCTCGCCACAGGGTGACGGAGGCATTGTAGCTACATTGGGCTCCTTGAGTGCATCAGGCTGGGAACCGGGATCGGGTACGGACGGTTTGCCTGCATATCCGGGGCAGGGGGGCGGTGGCGGCGGCGGCGGTCAAACCCTCGGCGGCGGCGGTGGCGGCTGTGGCGGCTGCGGCGGGGCTGGTGGACTGGCCGGTCACGGTGGCGGCGCCAGTATCGCGTTGCTTCTTTTCAACGCGACCGCGGTTGTCGCCGAGTCACGGCTCGTGAGCGCGGCGGGTGGCCCCGGCGGACCAGGAAGCGCAGGGCGAAGCCGGCGGTGGCGGGGGGGCCGGTGTCTCGCTAAGTGCTTGTTCCGGC
>DATBCM010000356.1:0-1512 GCA_036270455.1 Gemmatimonadales bacterium
CCCCCGGGCGACAACGCGGTGTCGTCGCCCGGGGGGCCCCAATCCGTTCCGGCCGAGCGTCTTAGCCCTGGACGGCGTTCACCATGTCGAAGATCGGGAGATACATGGCCACCACCATGCCGCCGACGATGACGCCGAGGACGACGATCATGATCGGCTCCATGAGGGACAGGAGCGCCGAGACGGCGGCGTCGACCTCTTCGTCGTAGAAGTCCGCGATCTTCGAAAGCATTTCGTCCAAACCACCGGTCTGCTCGCCGACGGCGATCATCGAGATGACCATGGGCGGGAAGACCTTCGACTTCTGGAGCGGCGCCGAGATGGTTTCACCGCCCGCGATGGAGGCGCGGGATTCCATCACGGCGTTGTGGATGACCATGTTGCCCGCGGTGCGTGCCGTGATCTCCAGACCGTCGAGAATGGATACGCCCGAGGAGATCAGTGTGCCCAGGGTGCGCGTGAAGCGGGACACCGCGGACTTGCGGAGCAGGTCGCCGAGCACCGGGGCCGACAGCAACAGGTGGTCGATCTGCAGCTTGCCGGGCGGGGTCTTGTAATACCGGTTGATGGCGAACACCGTGCCGCCGATGACGCCGATGATGGCCCACCAGTAGTGGATGAGGATCTGGCTCATCCCGATGACGATCCGGGTGGGGAGGGGCAGCTGCAGGTTCACCGACGCGAACATGTTCTGGAACGTCGGGATCACGAAGATGAGCAGCACCGCCACCGCGATGGCCGCCACCGAGAAGATCACGGCGGGATAGATCATCGCGCCTTTGACCTTCCGGACGATGGCGTCGTTCTTTTCCAGGAATTGCGCCAGGCGGAGCAGAATGGTGTCGAGAATACCGCCGGCCTCACCCGCGGCCACCATGTTGACGTAGAGGTCGGTGAACCCCTTCGGATGCTTGCGCAGGGCGTCGGCCAGCGTGTGGCCCGACTCCACGTCGTACACCACCTGCCGCGTGATGTCGGCCAGGCTTTTGTTCTCGGTCTGCTGGGCCAGAATGTCGAGCGCCTGGACCAGGGGGAGCCCCGAGTTGATCATGGTGGCGAACTGCCGGGTGAAGATGACGACGTCCCGGGTCTTGACCCCGCCGCCGAACTTGAAGCTCACCGATTTCGCGGCCTGGACGACCTGCACCAGGATCATCTTGTTCTTGCGGATATGGGCGATGACGTCGTCCTTGGTCGGGAGGTCGATCTTGTCCCGGACCAGCTCGCCCTTCAGCGTTCGCGCAGTGTATTCGAAAACCGGCATGTCCTGCCTCCTCTAGTCGGCTAACGCCGCGCCGCGACCTTCGCCCCGCCCGGCTGAGCACCGGCCAGGGGGCCGGGCTCCTTGTCGTCCATGGCGGGTTCGCCGATCTGGCGCAGGAACTCGTTCGGGTTGCCGCTGACCCGGAGGCATTCGTCCTTGCTCACTTCCCGGGCCAGGTACAGCTGGTACAGCGCGTCGTTCAGGGTCTGCATGCCGTACTTCTTCCCCGCCTGCATGGACGACTCGAT
>DATBCM010000357.1:0-2536 GCA_036270455.1 Gemmatimonadales bacterium
GGTAGATCATCGCTTCCATGTCGTTCATCGCGCGCGACTTCGGCGGGAGAATGACCCGCGGGTCGTCGACGTTGATGGGGCCTTCGGGCAACCGGTCGAGGGCCTGCTTCAGAATCTTGTTCGACTGATAGCACTCCTCGAGCCGCACCAGAAAACGGTCGTAGACATCGCCATGCTCGCCGACCGGCACGTCGAAGTCGTAGTCCTCGTAGCCGAGGTAGGGCTTGTCCTTCCGGAGGTCCCAGGGCACGCCGGAAGCGCGCAGCATCGGACCGGAGAGCGAGTAGTTGATCGCCTCCTCGGCCGTGAGCACGCCGATGTTCTGGGTGCGGCCCACCCACACGCCGTTCCGGGTGAGGACGCGGTCGATCTCGTCCAGCGTGTCTGGGAAGGTCTCGGTGAAGGTGCGGAGGTCCGTGACGAACTTGTCGGGGACGTCGGCCATCAGACCACCGACCCGGGTGAGACTGGTGGTGAGCCGGGCGCCCGTCCACATCTCCTGCAGGTTGTAAATCCGCTCGCGCTGCTGGAAGGCCCACAGGAACGGCGTGAACGCGCCCAGATCGATCGACGTGGTGCCGAGCCACACCATGTGAGAGATGATGCGGCTCATCTCGCACGCGATGACCCGCAGCACCCGGCAGCGCGGCGTGATGTCTATCCCCATCAGCTTCTCGGCGGCGAGCGCCACGCCCACGTTGTTCGACATCGGGGCCAGGTAGTCGGTGCGGTCGGTGAGCGGGATGATCTGGTTGTAGTGGCGGTACTCGCCCAGCTTCTCGAAGCCCGAGTGCAGGTAGCCGACGTGCGGGATGACCCGGACGACGGTCTCCCCCTCGAGCTCGACCACGAGGCGCAGCACGCCATGCGTGGCCGGGTGCTGGGGACCGAGGTTGATGAGCAGGTGCTCCCCGCCCAGCTCCGGGTCCACGTCCGCCGGCGAGGCGGGGATCGGGACGCGAAGGGGGTTCCCCTGGGCATCGGTGCCCGGGGTCGCCACCGAGAGTTCGACGGTACGCTTGCTCATTCGGAGTTCGGGATCTTGTCGCGCTCGCCGCGGGCCAGGCGGTCACGCATGTCCCGGGGAAGCTCGTCGTAGGCGTCGGCGATGGCGAGCTCTTCCATCGAGTAGTGGCCTTCGGGGTTCACGTTCAACGCCTGCCGGACCTGCTCGGAGCGCGAGAAGCGGCCGCGGAGGGGGAAATCCTTCCGGAGGGGATATCCCTCGGCGTAGGTCTCCCACATGAGGATGCGGCGGAGGTCGGGGTGGCCGGTAAAGGTCACGCCGAACATGTCGTAGACCTCGCGCTCCAGCCAGTTCGCCCCCGCCCAGAGATCCACCACCGAGGGTACGGCCAGCTCACCCTGAGGGTCGAGCTCGACCTTGAGGCGGAGATCCTGCTTGGACGCGAGGGACCGGAGGTTCCAGACCACTTCAAGAGGGCGCTCCCGGTCGCGGTATTCCACGGCCGTGACGTCCACCAGGTAGTTGTAGTCCTGACCGGCGGTGTTCTTGAGCCAGGCCAGGACCTCGCGGACTTTGGGGGGAGCGACGTACACGATCGTTTCACCGCGTGCGTCCACCACGCGGCCAATCGCGCTACCGAAGGTCGCCTGCAGCGCGTGCGCGGAGGGGTTCACGCCGAGCGGAACTGGTGGACGGAATTACCGAAGGGTTCCGACACCTCGTCGATCTGCTCGGGCGGCAGCCGGAGTCCCTTGTCGTTGAGGAGCTGCTCATCGCGGAGCGACGAATCGAAGAGGTCTTCTCCCTTGATTTTCTTGTGGAGCATCAGAATGCCGTAGAGCAGGCCTTCGGGGCGCGGCGGGCAACCGGGTACGTACACATCCACCGGCACCACCGTGTCGATCCCCTGCACCATCGCATAGTTGTCGAAGATCCCCCCCGTCGAGGCGCAGGCGCCCATCGAGATCACCCATTTGGGCTGGGGCATCTGGTCGTAAATGCGGCGGATGACGGGAGCGAGCTTGAAGGGCAAGCGGCCGGCGCAGATCAGCACGTCCGACTGGCGCGGCGAGAAGGCCTGCCGCTCCATACCGAAGCGGGCCAGGTCGAAGCGGCTCGCCGCCGTGGCCATGAATTCGATGGCACAGCAGGCGGTGCCGAACGGCATGGGCCAGAGGGAGTTCGCGCGGGACAGGTTGACGGCCTTATCGAGACGGGCCGTCTTCACCACCCATTCGATGAGCTTCTCGAACCGGGTCGTGACGAAGCTGTCCGAGCCGTCGACGGTGTGCAGGTGCTTCATGATCTCAGTCCCACTGAAATGCCCCCCGCTTCCAGACGTAGATGTATCCCACGAAGAGAATTACGAGGAATACCAGCATTTCGACCAGCAGAAACCCCATTCCGGGTCCGCCGGTGGTTCCGGCGCCGAAGAAGATCGTGGCCCACGGGATGAGGAACACGGTCTCGATGTCGAAGACGATGAACAGCATCGCGACCAGGTAGAACTTGACGGAAAACCGCTCGTGCGCCGAGCCCAGGGGGGGCATCCCGCTCTCGTAGGGCGCG
>DATBCM010000358.1:0-3750 GCA_036270455.1 Gemmatimonadales bacterium
ATAGAAGACGCGGAAGTCGATGTCGTAGGACGGGTACGAGTGATGGACGTGCATCGCCTGCTCGCCCACCACCACATCCACGTTCATTTCCTCTTTCAGCTCGCGCTGGAGGGCCTGGGCATCACCCTCGCCTTCTTCCACGCGACCGCCGGGGAACTCCCAGAGGAGCGGCAGGCTGGCGTTGGGGCGGCGCTGGGTGATCAGGTAGCGGCTGCCCTCTTTTTCGATCATCGCGCCCACCACGCGAATCTGCCGGCGCATGCGCCCTCCTGACGAGCAGAAAACCAGGCTAGGCCCCCCGCGGCGCGATGTCCAAGCCGAAGCCGTTCTGCATCGGGTAAGGTCCGCCGCCCTATGGCCTCGATCCATTTCCTCGGCGCCGCGGGGACAGTCACCGGCTCCAAGTACCTGCTCGAGCACGACGGCCGACGGGTCCTGGTCGACTGCGGGCTGTTTCAAGGCGCCAAGGAACTGCGGCAGCGCAACTGGCAGCCCCTGCCCGTTCCGGCCAGCTCGATCGACTGCGTCGTCCTGACCCACGCCCATATCGACCACACCGGGGGTCTCCCGCGGGCGGTGAAGGACGGCTTCAGTGGGCCGATTTATTCCACTCCGGGGACGCGGGACCTGTCCGCGCTCCTCCTCCCGGACTCGGCCCATCTTCAGGAGGAGGAGGCGCGCTACGCCAACAAGAAGCAGTCCACCAAGCACGCCCCGGCGCTCCCGCTCTACACGATCGCGGACGCCGCGGCGGCCCTGCGCCAGTTCGAGAGCTTCGGCTATGACCGCCCCCGGGAGATCCTCCCCGGGATCACCCTGCGCTTCGAGCGCGCCGGGCACATCCTGGGCTCGGCGATCTGCATCGTGGACCTGGCCAAGAGCAGGCAGCAGGTCGTCTTCAGCGGCGACCTGGGGCGGTACGACGCGCCGGTGCTGAGGGATCCGGAGCCGGTGGCGATGGCCACCACCCTGCTCGCGGAGGCGACCTACGGGGACAAGCTCCACGGCGAGCAGCATCCGATGGAGCAACTGGCCGCGGCGGTGCTGGCGGCGGCCGAGAAAAAGGGCGCCCTGGTCATCCCCGCCTTCGCGGTGGGGCGGACCCAGGAGATCCTCTACCGGCTGCGCGAGCTGGAGACCCAGAAGAAGGTCCCCATCCTCGACGTCTACGTCGACTCGCCGATGGCCTGCGACGCCACGCCGATCTACCTGGCGCACCCGGAGGAGCACGACCTCGAGATGTCCGAGCTGCTCGAGCACGGCGAATCGCCGCTCAGCTCGCACCAGACCCACTTCGTGACCTCGGTCAACGAGAGCAAGCGGCTCAACCAGATTGAGGGGCCCTGCTTGATCATCTCCGCCAGCGGGATGGCCACCGGCGGACGCATCCTCCATCACCTGAAGCAGCGGCTTCCGGACCCGAAGAGCGTGGTGCTCTTCGTCGGCTACCAGTCGCCGGGGACTCGCGGACACACTCTGCTCGGCGGGGCGAAAGAGGTGAAGATCTTCGGTGAGCAGGTGCAGGTGCGAGCGGAGATCCGGAACATCAGCGGCTTCTCCGCCCACGCGGATTGGCAGGAGATGATGCGCTGGATGGACGGCTTCAAGACGCCGCCCAAGCAGACCCTGCTCATCCACGGCGAACCGTCCGGGCTGGAGGCGCTGCGGCAGCGGGTGGCTGGGCGCGGCTGGCAGGTCTACGTGCCCAAGCACCTCGAGAAGGTGGAGTTGGTATGAGCGCCCGGGTCATTCGTGCTCCGCGAGGCAGCCGTATGACGTGCAAGGGATGGGTCCAGGAAGCCGCCCTGCGGATGCTGATGAACAACCTGGATCCCGAGGTCGCCGAGCGGCCGCAGAATCTGGTGGTCTACGGGGGCACCGGCAAGGCAGCGCGGGACTGGCAGAGCTTCGACCGGATTGTCGCCTCCCTCACCGCGCTCACCGACGAAGAGACCCTGCTCGTCCAGTCCGGGAAGCCGGTGGGCATCCTCCGCACTCATCGCGACGCTCCGCGGGTGTTGATCGCCAACTCCAACCTGGTCGGCAAATGGGCGACCTGGGAGCACTTCCAGGAGCTCGAGAAACGCGGCCTGATGATGTACGGGCAGATGACCGCCGGGTCGTGGATCTACATCGGCACCCAGGGGATCGTGCAGGGCACGTACGAGACCTTCGCCCAGGCGGGGCGGACTCATTTCGGGTCGGCGGACCTGGCGGGCCGGCTGATCCTCTCCGCCGGGCTGGGGGGCATGGGCGGGGCGCAGCCCTTGGCCGCCACGATGAACGGTGCGGTCTTCCTCGGCGTGGAGGTCGATCCGGCGCGGGCGCAGCGTCGGGTGCAGACGCGCTATCTGGACGTGGTGGCCAAGGACCTCGACGAGGCGCTCGCGCTGGCGGCGGCGGCCCTGAAGGAGCGCCAGGGGCGCTCGATCGCGGTGATCGGAAACGCCGCGCAAGTCTTCCCGGAGATCTACCGGCGGGGCGTGCGGGTGGATCTGGTGACGGATCAGACCTCCGCACACGATCCGCTGAACGGCTATGTCCCGGCCGACACGACGCTCGAGTCGGCGGGGGAGCTGCGGCGGCGAGATCCGGACGGCTACGTGCGGCGCGCCCGGGAGTCGATGGCGCGCCAAGTGGAGTCCATGCTCGCCTTCCAGAAGGCCGGCAGCCACGTGTTCGACTATGGGAACAACCTTCGCGCCCAGGCCAAGCTGGCCGGGGTGGAGAACGCGTTCGACTTTCCGGGCTTCGTTCCGGCCTATATCCGGCCGATGTTCTGCGAAGGGCTGGGGCCGTTCCGATGGGTCGCGTTGTCGGGCGAGACGGAGGACATAAGGCGGATCGATCGCGCGCTGCTCGAGCTGTTCCCGGACAAAGAGGGTTTGCATCGGTGGCTGCGGCTGGCGGGGGAGCGGATCGCCTTCCAGGGGCTGCCGGCGCGGATCTGCTGGCTGGGGTACGGAGAGCGGGAGAAGGCGGGCTTGCTCTTCAACGACCTCGTTCGCCGCGGCGAAGTGAAAGCGCCAATCGTGATCGGGAGGGATCACCTCGACTGCGGGTCGGTGGCATCGCCGTACCGGGAGACCGAGTCGATGAAGGACGGGACGGACGCCGTGGCCGACTGGCCGATTCTCAATGCGTTGGTAAACGCGGTGAACGGCGCGTCGTGGGTGTCGTTCCACCACGGCGGCGGAGTGGGCATCGGCTACTCGTTGCACGCCGGCCAGGTGATCGTGGCGGACGGGACGGAGGAAGCGGCGCGGCGGATCTCCCGGGTGCTGACCTCGGACCCGGCGATGGGCGTGTTGCGCCACGCCGACGCGGGCTACGACCGCGCCGCCGAAGTCGCCCGCGAGCGGGGCGTCAAAATCCCGGGCCTGACGTGCTAGCGCGGAAGTCAGCGCGGTGATGGTGTTCGACCTTCTCATCCGCGGCGCGTCCGAGCTGCTGACCTGCGGCGGCAGCCCCACCGAGCCCGCCGAGAAGGCATTGGCCGCGATCCCACGCGGTGCGCTCGGCGTTTCGGGAGAGCGCGTCGCCTTTGCCGGCCCGGAAGGCGCGCTTCCGCCCGACGCGGTTGGACCACAGACCCGGGTGATCGACGCGGGCGGCGGGTTCGTGGGCCCGGGCTTCGTCGATCCGCACACCCACCTCGTCTTCGCCGGCGAGCGCTCCGCTGAGTTCGAAGCGCGTTGCCGGGGCGCGACCTATCTGGAGATCGCCGCCGGCGGCGGCGGGATCATGAGC
>DATBCM010000359.1:0-5394 GCA_036270455.1 Gemmatimonadales bacterium
CGTGCGTCGGAGCCGGTCCAGCTTGCGGGCCTGGACGATGTCTTCGGGGGTGAGTTGAACGCTGACGGTGACGGAATCCATCGGCGGCGAGTTACCGCGACAGCCCCCCACGCACTTCCTGGGGATCCCCTTCGTCCAGCACGATCGCCTCGGCCTCGATCAGCCGGCCCTGCAGGGCGTACTGGAACTCGGTGCCCGCTTCCACTGTCTGGATGAACTGCTTCAATGACCGCACGTCCTGCGCCCAGATCTCGATCTCGTCCATCTCCGCAGGCGCCCCCTCGAACCGGAAGTCTATCCCGATGACGCGCGCGGTCGAGCCCCACCCGCCCTTCGTATCCGTCACTTGCCGGCAGAACCGGACCTCGAACACCGGATCGAGCGCGTTCTCGCGCACCCAGGTGGTCTGGAAGCCCGCGACGTCGTCCTGCGCATCCGAGGGCAACGCGAGGTACTTCTGGAAGACGTCCCACGCGGCCCGAAACGAAAAATGCGGGGCGACGAGCCCCGCATCCGCCAGCATGTACTGCAGCGCGGGGAGGGCGGTGAGCGTGTTCACTCGGAGCTCAATCATGGTCATTACAACTTAGCTCCCCGTCCCGCTAACCGCTTGTACCGGTTGTGTTACCGGAGCCTCCGCGGCCTGGGCCGGCCCTCCATCCGCCGTTCGCGCATCTGCTGGACGCGCGCAATGAACAACTGCTTCTGACGCAGGTAGCGCACCCGCTGCACGGGGGTCAGATACCCGGCCATGTCCTGGTTCTGCTGCCGGTCGATGTCCTGGAGCTTCGAGCGGTTCTGCTCCCGCTCGTCCAGCAGCTTGTTGACCAGGTCGTTGTTCGCGGCTACGCCCGGCTGCATCTGCTGGTTCAGCTCCCCCGCGATGGCCACCTGCCGCTGCTGGATGGGCTGGCGCAGTCCGTCGTACTTGTCTTCGGTCGCCTGCAGCTTCCCGGCCTGGTCCTGATTCAGTTGGAGCTGCGTCACGATGTGTTCGTGCCACCGTTGGCGGATCTGCTGCCTGACCGTCACCGCCTCGGCCGCGCTATCCCCGCCCCCCTGCGCGGTCACCGCGCCGGGCAGGAGGATCAGCATGAGTGCCATGGCAAACGTGCGCATCAGCTCCCCATCTGGTTCAGGACCGACTTGAGCTCATCGACGCTGAGGCCTTCCAGCCCGGCGTCACTGGCCGTCGTCTCCACATCCTCAGCCTGGTCCACCCCGGGCAGAATGGCCGCCAGCTGCTCAGCGGACAACCCTTCGAGCCCGACGTCCGTGGCTTCGACCGCCACCACCTCCTGCGTCGGCAGGCGATGCCGGTGCTCCCAGGTCTCGAGCCCCGCTACCAGAAGAATGATGGCCGCCGCCACCCGGATCATGGCCGGGGACCTCCACAGCGGGGTGATGGTCCGCCGCTGCTCCGCCCGCCAACGGGCTACCACGCCCCGGGCCGTCCGCTCCAGATCGAGCTGACCGGCTGCCTGGACGCCGAGCTGCCGCGCGGCCCGCACCAGCTCCTGGTCGTTCAGGTCTTCGTCCCGGATGTCATCGGTCATTGCAGACGCTCCTTCAGCCGCTTCACTGCGTGATGATAGTGCACGCGCGCCGCTCCCGGTGTGGTCTTCAGCGCGGAGGCGATTTCCTCGTACTCCATGCCCTGCTGCGCCCGCAGGAGGAACACCTCGCGCTGGAGTCTGGGGAGCTCCGTCACCGCCTGCCTGAGCCTCCCCTCGGCCTCCGAAGCCACGGCCTCGTCATGGGGCGAGCCCCCCGAGGCCTGCAGCCCCTCGTCGAGCGGCACCACCTTCCGCTTGGCCGCCCGGCGCCCCTCATCCTTCAGCACGTTGCTCCCGATGGTCAGGAGCCACGTGCGAAACTGACATTGCGCCCGAAAGCCCGCGATGGACCGGAACGCCCGCAGGAACGTCTCCTGCACCAGGTCATCCAGGTCCGCCTGCTGCGCCCCGCTCGCGGCGAGAAACCGCGCCAGCGGGGTCCCATGCCGCAGCACCAGCTCGGTGGCCGCGCTCTCGTCCGCCCCCTGCCAGCGGGCAATCAGATCCGCATCGGTAGCGGCGACCGACTGGGGGGATGGCATTGAGGTTGTGTAAGTGGACGCAGGAGTTGCGGGAATATTAAGCCCCGGCTAGTTTGATTTTCGAACGATCGTTCGAACCCTATGCGCCCCTATGACGAGCGGGTTGAGCACCTCTTGGCTCAGGCAGCCAAGGTTTTCGCCGAGGCGGGCTACCACTCCACCTCGATGCGGGACCTGGCCGCCGCCAGCGGCATGTCGCTGGCCGGCATGTATTACTACGTCCGGTCCAAGGAAGATCTGCTGTCCCTGATTCAGGAGCGCTGCTTCACCAACGTGCTGGACGGCGCCCGCAAGGCTCTCGAGGGGCGTTCCGACCCACCAGACCGCCTCGAAGCCTTCATTCGTCACCACGTCACCTACTTCACGGCCCACATGGCCGAGATGAAGGTGCTGTCGCACGAATCGAGCGTGCTCTCTGGTGACCCCCGTCGCAAGGTGAATCATATCAAACGGCGGTATGTCGACCTGCTCGAGTCCCTCTTGAAAGATGCCGCGCCCGACGAGCGCTCGGTGGACCGGAGTGCCGCGGCGTATGCCCTCTTCGGCATGATGAACTGGATCTACAACTGGTACGACCCCGCGGGTGAAATCGACCCCGAACGGCTCGCGGGCCTGATCGCGCGGATTTTCCTCGGCGGCTTCGCCGAGGCGCGCTCCACGGTACACGGAGGCTAGAGGCGGTTATGGCGACGATGACGGCACCCACCAAGGACACCAAGTCGGCCCAGCTCGTGCTGTACAGCGTGGCGGATGGCATCGCCACCATCGAGCTCAACGATCCGCCCGCGAACACCTACACCCATGAGATGATGCGCCAGCTGGATGAGGCCATCCTGCAGGCCCGGTTCGATGATTCAGTCCACGTCATCCTGCTCCGGGGCCACGGCGACAAGTTCTTTTCCGCCGGTGCCAACATCGGGATGCTCAACAAGGTCACCCCGCGCTTCAAGTACTTCTTCTGTCTCCACGCCAACGAGACGCTCAACCGTCTCGAGCACACGCCCAAGCTCACCATCGCCGCCCTGAACGGGCACACGGTGGGGGGTGGCCTCGAGATCGCGATGGCCTGCGACATGCGCCTCGCCAAGGAGAACGCCGGAAAGATCGGCCTCCCCGAAGTGAACCTGGGCGTCCTGCCCGGGACCGGCGGCACCCAGCGCCTGGGCCGGATGGTGGGCAAGCAGATGGCGATCGAGATGATGGTGAAGGGCGAGACGTTCTCGTTCGACAAGGCGAAGGAAATCGGCCTGGTGAACGAGGTCTTCCCCGCCGACGGCTACTGGGAGCAGGTGATGCTCTACGCCAAGCAATTCTGTCCGCCGCACAAGGCGTCGAAGGCCGTGGGCCTGATCAAGCGCTCGGTGCAGTCGGGCCTCGAAGTGCCGTTCGAGTCCTCGTTGGCGATCGAGCGGGAGCTCCAGCAGCAGCTCTTCCAGTCGGACGACGCGAAAGAAGGCATCGCGGCGTACAACGAGAAGCGCGTGGCGGAGTTCCAGGGGAAGTGAAAACCGATCTCTTCATCAATAACGAGTGGCGCCCCGCCCTTTCCGGGAAGCGATTCCCGGTGGAGAACCCCGCCACGGAGGAGATCATCGCGGAGGTCGCCCAGGGCGACGCCGCGGATGCCGACAACGCGGTGCAGGCTGCCCGGGCCTGCTTCGAGTCCGATGCCTGGCGGGGAATGTCGGGCCGGAGGCGCGGACGCCTGCTGTTCAAGACCGCCGATCTGCTCGAAGCCCGGCTGGACGAGTTCGCCCGGCTCGAAACGGCGCACAACGGCAAGACCCTCTTCGAATCGAAGATCGAAATCGGGATGACCGTGAATACCCTGCGGTACTACGCGGGGTGGTGCGACAAGATCACGGGCGACACGCTGCCGGTGGAGGGCCCGTTCTTCACCTATACGCTGCGGGAGCCCATCGGCGTGGTGGCTGCGATCACACCGTGGAACTTCCCGCTCAACATCGCGAGCTGGAAGTTCGCGCCGGCGCTCGCGGCAGGCTGCACCATGATTCTCAAGCCCGCCTCCGAAACGCCGCTCACCGCCCTGCTCTTCGCCGAGCTGATTCTCGAAGCGGGGTTCCCGCCCGGGGCGTTCAACGTCCTCTCCGGGGGCGGCTCGACGGCTGGCGCGGCGCTGGTCCGGCATCCCGACGTCGACAAGGTCAGCTTCACGGGATCCACCGAGGTCGGCCGGCAGATCATGAAAATGGCCGCCGACACCAACAAGCGGATCACGCTCGAGCTGGGGGGCAAGAGTCCCAACGTGATATTCGCCGACGCCGACCTCAAGGCCGCCGTCCGCGGCGCCCAGACCGGGATCTTCTACGGCAAGGGCGAAGTCTGCGCCGCCGGCTCGCGACTGCTGGTCGAACGGAGCGTCCACGATCAGGTGGTGGAGCAGCTGGCGGAAAACGCGAAGAAGCTCACCCCGGGTGATCCCCTGGATAAGAACACCCGGATGGGCGCGGTGGTCTCCCGGAAGCAGCAGGAGACCGTCATGGGGTACGTGAAGAAGGGGGTGGACGAAGGCGCGAGGCTCGTGGCCGGCGGGAAGACCGCGAAGACGAACGGAAAAGGCTATTTCGTCGAAGCCACCGTGTTCGACCAGGTCCAGCCCGAGATGACGATCGCCCGGGAAGAGATCTTCGGCCCCGTGCTGGCCGTGATGTCCTTCGATGACTACGACGCAGGGATCGCACTGGCCAACAAGACCATCTACGGCCTCGCGGCCGGCATCTGGACCAAGGATGTGGGCAAGGCCCATCGCGCCGCGAAAGCCATCCGCGCCGGTACCGTCTGGATCAATTCCTATAACTTCTACGATTCCGGTGCGCCCTTCGGCGGGTTCAAGGCTTCGGGCTTTGGCCGCGACCTCGGCGTCGACGCGCTCGACGGATACCTCGAGACCAAGACGGTGTGGACGGCGCTAAGTGTCTAAGGACGCGTTCATCGAAATCGCGTTGCGGACGCCCGTGGGCAAGCACGGCGGGTCGCTGGCGGGTGTGCGCCCCGATGACCTGGCGGCCGTTCCCATCAGGGCCGTGGTCGAACGGTCCGGCGTCGATCCGCAGCAGATCGATGACGTGATCCTTGGCTGCGCCAATCAGGCCGGCGAAGACAACCGCAACGTGGCGCGGATGGCGCTGCTCCTCGCGGGCCTTCCCGTCGAGGTGCCGGGACAGACCGTGAACCGGCTCTGCGGGTCGGGACTCCAGGCGGTCGTGGCGGCGGCACACGCGATCAAGGCCGGCGAAGGTGAGACCTTCATTGCTGGCGGCGTGGAGTCGATGACG
>DATBCM010000360.1:0-2573 GCA_036270455.1 Gemmatimonadales bacterium
CGGGAGTCCCCGAACTGTTTTTGAAATCCCTCGGTGACCTTGAACGCGCCGCCGTAGGCGCCCACGTCTTCGCCCAGGATGAATACGCGTTCGTCGCGCTCCATCTCTTCGCGCAGACCCTGCCGCAGGCCTTCGAGGAACGTGACCTCAGCCATTCATCCCCCGGAACCAGAGCCGCTCGGCGGCCGGTGGATCCGCGTACACCCCAGTCAGCGCGGACTCGGCAGGCGGCAGGGGCTCATTGACGCACGCGTCAGTCGCCTGGTCGACCTCGTCCCGCACGTCGTTGTCGATGTCCTTCACATCCTGTTCCTCGGCCCACCCGTTGGTGAGCAGCTGACTCCGGTACCGATCGATGGGGTCCTGCTTCGCCCATCGCTCCAGATCCGCTATCGCCACATAGTGCTGGTCGTCGTGCTCGGCGTGCCCCTTCATGCGGAAGGTCTTCACTTCCACGAAGTGGACGCCCTTCCCCATCCGCGCCCGGTCCACCGCATACTTGGTGGCCTCATACACCGCGAGCACGTCGTTCCCGTCCACCGTGACCGCCGGAATGCCGTACCCCTTCGCCTTGTCGGCCAGGTTCTTCACCGCGAATTGCCGTTCGGGCGTGGTCGAGTAAGCGTAGCCGTTGTATTCCCCGATCACCACCAGCGGGCAGCGCTGCACGGCGGCGAAATTGAGACCTTCATGGAACGCCCCTGTCGACGTGGCGCCGTCTCCGATGTATACGAGCCCCACCCGGGGCTCGCGACGCATCTTGAACGTCAGGGTGATGCCCGCCATCACCGGCACCATGTCCCCCAGATGGGAGATCTGCCCGAGGAAGCCCATCTCCAGGTCGCCAAAATGGACGTTCAGCTCGCGGCCCCGCGTGGGACTCTGGTCCTTCGCCATATACTGTCGCAGGATCTGCAGGGGCGTTCCGCCCATGACCAGGAGCGACCCCAGGTTGCGGATGAGCGGCGACAGGAAGTCCCGGTTTCTGCCCCGCTCCAGGGCATAGGCGGAGGCGACGGATTCCCCCTCCTGCCCCAGGGACCGGAACAAACCGCCGATGACTTTGCTTTGCTTGTAGAGGGCGGTGAGCCGCTCTTCGAGCGTCCGGGTAAGACGCAGAAACCGATAGATCTCGAGGAGCTGATCTCGGTTCAAGCCCGCCGGTATCGGGGGCGCTTTGGATGCGGACGTAGACCCGGGCACGTGTCGTAAATTGTGATGGGCGTGAAAGTTGGAGACGGGTGAAGCTCAAATCAAGCGGAGGATGAGGTGCTGAGCACGATGCTATCCGTGTCCGGGATGACCTGCGGGCACTGCCGGGACAAGGTGGAGCGGGCGTTGCGCGGCGTGGCCGGTGTGTACGGCGCCGAGGTAGACCTGCCGGCCGGCACCGCTCAGGTGGAGGCCGGTGAGGGCGTGACGAACGAGATGCTGATCGCCGCGGTGCAGCGCGCGGGATATCGCGCCGCCCTGGCCGACTGACGGCCTGGCGCCTAGTAGGCGCCCCGCACCTGGTGGGAGGGATCCGCTTTCTGGTGCACGAGCGTCAGAAAGCGCTTCGCCACCTTGTCGAGTTCCGCCTCCCCGACCTGGTCGGTGGTGACGTCGACGAAGGTGTAGTGCCCCCCTTCCGCTTTCACCGCGACCGACACCTTTCCCATCGCCCCGGCAAACGACCGGCGGCGAGTCGTCTCTTCTGAAGGCGCCAGCCGGCCGCCGAAGTACGACTGGGCCGCCGCCAGCACTTCATCGGGAGAGAGGTGGGTCCGGTGGAAATACCGCATCGCAGCACTCCAGTCAGGCGGCCGGCTCGAACCGGCGCAGGGTGAGACTGCTCAAGACCACCGACAAGCTCGACCACGCCATCGCCGCGCTGGCGATCACGGGCGACAGGAGGAGGCCGGTCACAGGATACAGGACACCGGCCGCGACGGGAATCCCGACCACATTATAGATGAACGCCCAGAAGAGATTCCGCCGAATGGTGGAGAGGGTCTTCCGGGACAGTCCCACCGCCGTGTCCACCGCCCGCAAGTCGCCGCGGATGAGCGTCACATCCGAGGCCTCGATCGCGACGTCGGCGCCGGTGCCGATGGCGATGCCGACATCGGCCCGCGCCAGGGCCGGCGCGTCGTTGATGCCGTCCCCCACCATCGCCACCTTCCGGCCCTTCCGCTGGAACTTCCGCACCAGGTCCGCCTTCTGCGACGGCAGCACCTCGGCCACGACGTCGTCGATGCCGACTTCCTTGGCTACGGCTTCCGCCGCCCGCCGGGAGTCCCCGGACACCATCGTCACCTCCAGCCCGCGCGCCAGCAAGGCGGCGACCGCGTCGCGGGCTCCCGACTTGATCGGGTCGGCGATCGCGATGATGGCGTACACGGTGTTGTTCACTACCACGATGACCGGCGACCGTCCCTCCCCCGCCAGGCGGTCGGCGTCGTTCGCCAGCCCGCCAAGGTCGAGGGACCGCTCGCGAGCGTGCCGCAGGGACACCACCTCGACGATGCGACGGTCGACGGTCCCTCGCACCCCCCGCCCTTCCATCGCCGCGAACTTGTCGACGGCCAGCA
>DATBCM010000361.1:0-7742 GCA_036270455.1 Gemmatimonadales bacterium
CCGAGAAGACCCGGGCCAAGGTGAAGGAGGCGGCCGCGTATTCCATTCTCAAGATCAAGCTGGGTACCGATCGGGACGAAGAGATTCTCAAGACCATCCGCGACGCCACGGACAAGCCCCTTCGCGTCGACGCGAATGCGGGATGGACCCGGGAGCGCGCACTGCAGATGCTCCCCATCCTGAAGGACTACGGCGTGGAGTTCGTCGAACAACCACTTCCGCCGGACGACCTCGAGGGGATCGCCGCGGTACGCAAAGCCGGCATCCTGCCCGTCGTGGTGGACGAGAGCTGTATCGTCGCGGCCGACATCCCGCGGGTGGCCGAGGCGGCGGACGGGATCAACATCAAGCTGGCCAAGTGCGGCTCTCTGCGGGAAGCGGTGCGGATGATCGCGACGGCCCGCGCCCACAAGATGCTGGTGATGGTCGGGTGCATGATCGAAACATCCATCGGTATCACGGCGGCCGCGCACTTCACCCCGCTCGTGGATGCCGCCGACCTCGACGGTGCCGCGCTCACCGCCAACGATCCCTACCGCGGCGCGGAGATCGGCGGCGGACCGATCAAGATTCCTGACGGCCCCGGCCTGGGCGTCACGCGGCGGTGACGCCTCCCCGGTTCGCGCAGGTCGTCCTCCCGCTGCCGGTCGCTACCCCTTACAGCTACGAGATCCCCGATCGGCTCACTCCCCGGGTCACTCCCGGGGTCCGGGTGGTCGTGCCGGTCCGCAACCGCAAAGCAATCGGGTTGGTGGTCGCCGTGGATGTGCCTCCTCCAGAAGCCGCGGCGAAGCCCATCGCCGATGTTGCCGATCAGGAGCCGGTGCTCTCCGCCCCCATGCTCGAGCTCGCCCGGTGGATCTCCCGCCACTACGGCGCCCCCCTCGGCCTCACCGTGCGAGCCATGCTGCCGGGAGCGCTGTGGACCGCCGGCCGTCCCGCCGGACCCCCGGAGGCAACCGTCGCCGTCCTGCGCCTGGAGCGCCGGCTTCCGAGCCTCCTCGAGCGGGAGCAGGCCTTCGCCCGCGCCCCCAAGCGACGCGCGGCCTACGACGCCGTTGAGGGTCTCGGCGGCTCGGCGCCGGTGAAGCACCTGGTGGAGCAGATGGGGCTCTCTCGTGCCGCGATCGACGGGCTGGTGAAGGGAGGGTGGGCCCAGGTGCACCGCGTGACGGAAACGCGGGACCCCTTCGCGGGGCTGACGGTCGCGCCGCCGCCGGAGCTGACGGCGGACCAGCGCCGCGTGGTCGACGCGCTCCTGGGCGGTGATGCCGCCAAACCCTCCCTCATCCATGGCGTGACCGGGTCCGGAAAGACCCTGGTGTACCTCGACGTGCTGCGCCACGTCGTGGCCCAGGGACGAGGCGCCGTCGTCCTCGTTCCGGAAATTGCGCTCACACCACAGACCGTCGCTCGCGTGCGCGGTGTCTTCGGGGATCAGGTGGCGGTGCTGCACTCTGGGCTCTCCGAAGGAGAGCGGGCCGACGCGTGGCGCGCGCTCCACCGGGGTGAACGGCGCGTCGCGGTGGGTCCACGGTCGGCCGTGTTTGCGCCGGTACAGCAGCTGGGCGCCATTGTGATCGACGAAGAGCATGAGTGGAGCTACAAGCAGGGATCGGCGCCGCGCTATCACGCGCGCGACGTCGCCGCGGTGCGCGCCCGCCTCGAGGGTGCCCAGCTGATCCTCGGTAGCGCGACGCCGTCACTCGAAACCCTGCACCTGGTGGAGACCGGACGGATAGTGGCGCACTCTCTTCCGCAACGCATCGGCGACCGGCCCCTGCCGCCCGTCGAGGTCGTCGACCTGCGCAGCGCGCCGCGCGTCCGCGACACCGGGGGTGTTCCCTGGAGCGAGGTGCTGGATGAGAGCGTGCGACGGGCCCTGGCGCGGAAGGAGCAGGTCATCCTGCTGCTCAATCGCAGGGGGTTCGCGACGTACCTCCAGTGCCCGCACTGCGGCCACGTGCCCGAGTGTCCCAACTGCTCGATCGCGCTGACGGTCCACAAGACCCCTGCGGGCTTGCGCTGCCACTACTGCGACCATGTGGAGTCGATTCCGTCGGCATGTGTCCGCTGCGGGGCCGAGGCGGTCCGGACCAAGGGGCTGGGGACGCAGCAGCTGGAGCGGTTCCTGGCGGTCCGGTTTCCCGCGGCGCGCATCGCGCGGATGGACCTGGACACTACCAGCTCCAAGTGGGCCCATCACCGGATCCTCGAGCGCGTGGCCCGGAGGGAAGTGGACATCCTGGTCGGCACGCAGATGATCGCCAAGGGGCTCGACTTCCCGGACGTGACGGTGGTGGGCGTGGTGGATGCGGACACGGCCTTGCACCTCCCCGACTTCCGCGCCGCGGAGCGGACCTTTCAGCTCATCGCGCAGGTGGCGGGACGGGCGGGAAGGGGACCCGCCGGGGGCCGGGTCCTGGTGCAGACCCGCGCTCCCGAGCACCACGCCATCCGGGCGGCGGCCATCCATTCGGTAGAGGCCTTCGCGCGGGTCGAGCTGCCCCTCCGGGCGGCGCCCAACCCGGTCTATCCGCCCCACTGTGGATTGGCCCGGTTCGTGGTGGGGGCGGGCACCGAGACCAGGGCGCAGGAGTCGGCGGAACAGCTGGCCGGCTGGCTGCACCGGGTGAATGGAGAGCATCTGGAGGGCGCGCTGCGCGTGTTGGGCCCGGCGCCCTGTCCCATTCCCCGCCTGCAGGGGCGCTGGCGCTGGCACGTCCTCGTGAAGAGTGACGCCGCAGCGCCGCTGGGCAGGCTGGTTCGGGCCTGGCGTGGGCGGACCGGCGTCACCGTGGACCGGGACCCGCTTTCATTGCTGTAGAGGTCTGGAGATGGATTCGGCCCCAGTCGTTCCCACCCTGAAGGGTGGGCCCGGTGAAACACTGCGCTTGAAGCGCTGCGCGCGGGCGTTGCGTTGGGTGTTTCCCGCCGGGTATTTTGACCCTCCTGTGACCCGCCCACGATTCCAGTACCGACCGCCCAACTTCGACGCGCCGCCCCTGTCCGGGGCGCCTGAGGCGCGTTTTCAGCCCGCACCGGCCGACGGGGTTCTTCCCGACGGCTTTTTTTCGACGTCGAACCTGCCCACCTACGTGAAAACGGGAGGCGCCTGGCGCCGTCCCCGACTGCCGCGCATGGACTGCGTGATCGTCCAGCATCCGACCGGCGACCTGGTGACCACCGAGCCTCGCAAGGTCAAGCGCGGGACGCTCGTGGCGGTGGGGTCGGCGGAGGACGGCAGCGAGGGCATCTTCGTGCACACCGAAGGCTTCCTCGGCGGCCGGCACAGCGCGAACGAATTCCGCTTCATGCAGACCGAGGTTTCCCGCGAGCGGCCGGTGGACTATTCCGTCCTGGCCCAACTCCTCGGAGAAGAAAAGGCGCGGGGCGGCAACATCGTGTGGGTGATCGGTCCCGCTCTGGTCCATGCCCGCGCGCGCGAGGACATGATCTGGTTCATCGAGAACGGGTACGCCGGCGCGCTTCTGGGGGGGAACGCCGTCGCGGTACACGATCTCGAGGCGGCGATTTTCGGCACCACGCTGGGGATGTCGTCGAGCGGTGAAGGGGTGGCAGGGGGCCATGCCCTCCACATGCGGGCGATCAACGCGATACGTTCGGCCGGATCGATCGAAGCCGCAGTCCGCTCGGGCCAGGTGAAGGGCGGCATCATGCATGCGCTCGTCACGCACAGGGTCCCGTTCGTGCTGGCCGGGTCGATCCGGGACGACGGCCCGCTCCCGGAGGTGCTGAGCGATACGCTGGCTGCGCAGGACGCGATGCGGGATGTTACCAGCAAGGCCACGTTCGCGATCTTCGTCGCCACCGCCCTCCACGCCATCGCCGTGGGCAACATGCTCCCCGCGTTCGTGGATGCGGCGACACCCGACGGCGTCAGGCCTCTGACCACCATTTGCGTCGATCAGACCGAGTTCGTCGTGAACAAGCTGCGCGACCGGGGCACGCATCAAGCATACGGAGTTGTTACAAACGCGCAGGATTTTATGCACGTACTTCGTTTCTACGTGGAGCGATGGGAACAGGCCCGGACGCCGGCCCCTCTGGCGCGCTGAGCCCTACGCCGGGGCAGGGTCCCGGCTGGGCCAAGGCGGCGGCGGCGGTGGCGGCGCAGGTGCCCGTCGCCGAGATCGAGGCGATTCACGTCTTCCGGCCCATCAAGCGGGAAGGGCGGGAATGGGGCACGGCGGTGATCACACGGCGGCACCCGGAAGGGCGCTTGCAGGTTTTCACCGTCAAATACATGCTCATCGTCCGCGGCAAGGAGCGGGGCCAGTCGAAAGTGGTGGTGGAAGAGGTCGGCTTGTCGCCTGACGAGGTGCTGCAGCAGGTCATGCTGAGCACCGCGGAGCGCACCGGCGAAGCTGAACCACCCGTGGCGCTGGGTCCGAAAGCGTGGTATGAAGGTTGACCCCGTGCGGCTGAGCGACGCCTTCCGCCGCTATCTGAGCGACCACACGCTCCCGGCGACGAATCAACGGCTGGCGGTGGCGCGGGCCGTGTTCGAGGCGAGCGAGCACCTGTCCGTAGATGAAGTCTCGCGGCGCGTGGCCGCCGGCGGGACTCAGGTCGGCACGGCGACGGTGTATCGCACGCTCGATCTGCTGGTGCAGAGCGGGCTCGCCCGGCAGCACGATTTCGGGGAAGGCTTCAAGCGGTACGAGCCCGCGGCGCCCGGCGAGCGTCACGAGCATTGCGTCTGTACCTCCTGCGGCGCGGTGATGGAGTTCGCGAACGACCGCCTGGAGCGCATGATCGGATTGCTGGCGGAGGAGGTGGCGTTCCGGCCCCACCATCACCGTCTGGAAGTGTATGGTCTCTGCCGGTCGTGTCAGCAGTCGAACCCATTCGCACGCACGAGGTGACGGAGTTGATCGACTCGAAGATGTTCTTTCCCACGAAGGCGTTCCTCACCAAGGGTGTCGGACGCCATCGCCACAAGCTCACCAGCTTCGAGATGGCGCTCCGCGACGCACACCTTGCGTCGTACAACCTGGTCCGCGTCAGCTCGATTTTTCCGCCCCAGTGTGAGCTGATGGACCGGGAAGAGGGGCAGAGCCTCCTCAAGCCGGGGCAGGTGGTCTTCGCGGTGATCGCGGAATCTTCCACGAACGAACCCAGCCGCCTCGTGGCGGCGTCGATCGGACTGGCCATGCCCGCCGATCCCTCGCACCACGGCTACATCTCCGAGCACCACGGCTACGGGCAGAACGAAGTCGCCGCGGGCGACTACGCCGAGGATCTGGCCGCTTCCATGCTCGCCACGGTGCTGGACGTGCCCTTCGATTCCGATCAGGCCTGGGACGCGCGGCGGGAGCAGTGGCTGATGTCGGGCGAAATCGTCCGTACTCTCAACGTCACTTCCACCGCCGAGTGCGGCGAGGACGGGCGCTGGACCACCGTGGTCTCCGCGGTGGCCTTCTGTGGATAAGAAGCTCGCCGAGCTTCCGTGGGGCGCCCCGCAGGGATTCCTGGGCTTACCGGAACCGGAGGTCCCGCTCGGCAAGGCGGGCGTGGTCATCCTGCCGGTCCCCTACGAAGCTACGGTTTCGTATATGGGTGGGACCCGCTTCGGGCCCCGGCGCGTCCTCGAGGCCTCCCGCTACATCGAGCTGTACGATCACGAGCTTGATTCCGAGCCGTACACGGTGGGCGTACACACCCTGCCGGAGCTGATGCTGTCGGGTGCCGGTCCGGAAGAGGCGCTGGAAGAGCTGCGCGAGGCGTTCGACGTCCTCCTCGGCCCCAATCGCTTCGTCATCATGCTCGGCGGCGAGCACTCGCTCTCCGCGCCGCCGATTCAGGCCCACGTGGCCCGGATGAAGGGCAAGAAGCTTTCGGTGCTGCAGCTCGACGCGCACGGGGATCTGCGGACCGAGTACGAAGGCACGCCCTTTTCGCATGCCTGCGTGATGTACCGGGTGCACCAGGACGTGAACCTCGTCCCCGTGGGCATCCGCGCCATCACCGCGGAAGAGCGCGCCCTGATGCGCAAGAAAAAAATCCCGACGGTCTTCGGGTACGAGCTCGATCCCGGCGAAAAGTGGATCGACCGGGTGCTGGAAGCCCTCGGCCCGGACGTCTACGTCACCATCGACGTCGACTACTTCGATCCCGCGTACGTTCCGGCCACCGGTACGCCGGAGCCCGGGGGCGGCTCCTGGTATCCCACCCTCCGGCTCCTCGACCGCGTGTTCCAGGAGCGGCGCGTGGTGGGGGCCGATGTCGTCGAGCTCGCGCCGATACCCGGGTTCGTCGCTCCCGATTTCCTGGCGGCGAAGCTGGTCTACAAGCTCATCGGGTTCCATCAGCGTGGAAGGAAGTAGCGGGGTCTCCTTCGCCATCGCGGGGCTCGCGGGGCTCTTGAGCTTCCTCTCGCCCTGCGTCCTGCCCCTCATCCCGAGTTACGTCGGATTCATCACCGGTATGACCGCCGAGGAAACCACCGGCAGGCGGCGGCTGGTGTTCCTCCATGCCCTGTGCTTCGTCTCTGGGCTAGCGTTCATCTTCGTCGCGCTCGGCGCGTCGGTCTCCCTGGTCGGCGGCTTGCTCATCCGGTCCCAGGCCTGGCTGGGGCGGATCGGCGGTGTGCTCGTCATCCTCCTCGCCCTCTATCTGCTCGGCGTCATTCGTCCTGCCTGGCTCATGCGGGAGCGCCGGCTGGACCTCACCACCAAGCCGCTCGGCTTCCTCGGGTCCGCGGTGGTCGGGGTGACGTTCGGCGCGGCCTGGACTCCCTGCATCGGACCCATCCTGGGCGCCATTCTCACTCTCGCGGCCACGGCCGGAAGCGCGGGGAAGGGCACTGCGCTGCTGACGGTCTACGCGGCGGGACTCGCGATTCCCTTCTTGCTCACGGCGCTCTTGTTGGAGCGGTTTCTCGGGTGGTTTCAACGCTTCCGGCCGTACCTGCCGTGGGTTGAGCGAACGTCCGGGGTCCTGCTACTATTGCTGGGGGTTCTACTTGTAACGGACCGTTTCACCCTCCTTGCGGGGTATCTGCAAGGGCTGACGCCGGCCTTTCTGAAGAGCCGGCTGTGATGCGTCACACCACACGTGAGGTGCGTATGAACGTCTCGATCTTCCGCCTGGCCGCTCTCCTGTCGAGCGCCGCCATGGTCGCCGCCTGCGCCAAGGGCGATCAGGCGAACCAGGCTGCCACCGATTCTACGACGACGGCGGCCGCCGTTCCGGCCACGCCGATATCCGGCAACGACAAGCCACTGCCCACGAACGCCAAGCCTGCGAGCAAACCCGCGCCGGCGCGCCCGGCTGGTCCGTCGAGCTACACCGCCGCCGCGGGCGCCTTCCTCGACGTCGCCGTCAACGACACCATCTCGACCAAGACCGCGAAGGTCGGGGACGTCTTCACCGGCACCGTCGTGGCCAACGTTTCAGACGGGCACGGAGCCACGGTGATTCCGCAGGGCGCCCAGGTCCATGGGACCGTGACCGAAGTGCAGACCAGCCAGCTCACGCTCGCGGTCTCGAGCGTCACCATCCGCGGCAAGGATTACGGCCTTGCCGCCAAGATCGACTCGCTCGAGACGGTGAAGCAGAGCAAGGGGGTCGGCGGGAATGACGTGGCGAAGGTGGGTATCGGCGCCGCCGCGGGCGCGCTGCTCGGTCGGGTCATCGGCGGCAACACCAAGGGGGCCGTGATCGGTGGCGTGGTGGGTGCGGCTGCAGGTACCGGCGTGGCCGCAAAGACGCACGCG
>DATBCM010000362.1:0-2215 GCA_036270455.1 Gemmatimonadales bacterium
GAGTCCTGCGGAACGCCCACGGTCCAGGACGTGCCGTCGTCTTCCATCAGCGTCAGCTGCAGGACGTCAAGAGCACGGAGGCCTCGCGCCCGCACCCGCACCGAGTCGGCGTGAGCGATCGACGGGCCGCGCGCTACGATACGGTCCTTGATGACGAGGGACGCAGTGTAGTCCGGGAGCGGCTCCCCACTGGGCCTGACCGGCAGCTCCAGATGGAATACAGGCGCCCCCGTCGTGACGGAGAGGTTCACCCGGAAGAGCCCCCGGCGTCCGGCGTCGCCGATGCGCGAGAACACGAGATGGCTCGCGTCGTCTGCAGCACGGAACAGGGTGACCGGTGTCCGCTCCCCGGTCACCTCGATGGGCCACGCGGTGCGGCCGAGGTAATCCCAGTCGTAGGGCTTCCCCGCTATAGCATCCGGGAAGGTGGTCGCGGAGTCGTGGCGATAGGTGGTGATGACGAAGTCGTGCGGCCCTTCCGCAAGCGCCCCGGCCGGCAGGGTGGCGGCGTAGGTGTACCCGCTCGACACGCGCATGGGGAACGGACGATAGAACCCCGCTGCCGACGGCCTGAGGAAGAGGGTGGCCGAGTCGGGCGGAGTCACGTCCACGATGCGCGCGCGCACTTCGGCATCGTGCCCCGCGAGAAGTGCGACCGGAGCCAGGGACTGGACCGCCAGGGGCGCGGTGTCGGCTGGGGGCGCGTGGTATTCGGAGAACCCCAACTCGCCGATCGTCTTCGGGAACGCTGACGGATCGACGTGCCCGGACGCGCTCAGCGCGTACACGCCGGGAGTCACCGTAAACTGCGAGCCGCGAGCCTGCGCTTCGACTGCGCCCGCATTGACCGGTTGGACGGTGAAGGTCGCGCCTAAGTCAGGCAACGTGACCGTCATGGACTGGGGCCTGTTGATGGCCCGGGTGACGATCTTCGCGGGGTTGGGGGGCTCAAAGGGGTCCCGGATCGGCTCTGCATCCGGGTACACCTCCAGGCGCCACAGGCCCGGCTTCACCTTGTCGAGGAAGTAGATCCCCTCGCCGCCGTAGGTCACCACCGGGGACGAGCCGTATCCGGCGATGCGCTTCAGGTCTGGAAGATCAGGGGGCGTGTCGCGGGTGTCGCCGGCGTACAGAAACGCGTCCCGTGCCACCAGCTCGCCCAGGTTCTCCTGATAGGAGACGTGGAAGTCACCGAACCGGGTGTTGTTGGGATAAGGCCCGTAACTCCCGAGGCGCGGCAGGCGGTGCATCGCTTCCGCCGCGATCACGGCACTCATCGCCTTGCGGGGTGTGTAGACCAGGTTCAGGTAGTGGGTCTGCCAGCCCAGGTTGCGCGAGGCGGTTTGCAGCATGTCGTAGGCGAACATCGCCGCGAATTGGGCCCCCACCTGCCGGAAGGTCCGCATCATCGCGGGATACATGTAGCCCGTGCGGGTGTCGGGGGCATCGAACTCGTAGACGATCCGGGGCAGGGGTGCGAGGTCGGGATTCAGCATGTCTGGAAATGCGTCCACGCCGCGGATGTAGTTGCCCACCAGCTCATGGCCAGAGTTCAGGCCGGTGGGATACCAGGCGAACGTGACGCCCTGGAGTTTCGATTTCCTGATCGCTTGGGTGATCCGGAAATCCTGACTGACATTGTAGAACACGAGCTTCTGGCATCCGGTCGAGCGAACCGCGTCGGTGAGCGTATTGAAGTATGCGATCGATCCCGGGAGATCCTCCGGATGGTGCCAGGGCTCGTTCACCAGCTCGACGAAGAGAATCGCGGGCTCGTCCTTCAGCGCCACGCCCGTGTACGGATTGACGTGGTTGAGGATCTGTTTCAGGTACTTCACCTGCGCCGCGATGGCCGCCGGGTCGGTCCCCATTTTCGCCTTCGGATACTTCCGGCCGAATCCGGGGTCGGTGGTGTCCGCGAGTGCGTCGGGCCAGTTCGCCCCGTACAGCTGAATCGGCGAGAACAGCATGTAGATGCCGCGCTCTCTGGCCTTCGCGATGAGGTAGTCGAGGAGATCGAGGTGGTCGTTCTGGAGGAGATGGCCGCTCGAGTCGGACGACTCCCAGTCCCCCCAGAACGTGAGACGGATGCCATCCCAGCCCATGCGGGCGAACTGGGCCATGTCCTCGTCGATCATCTTCTTCCGGTCGCCGTGGACGTAGCCGGCGGCGCGGTAATCAGACGCCGTGGTGATGACGTAGTTCGCGCCGAAGA
>DATBCM010000363.1:0-6983 GCA_036270455.1 Gemmatimonadales bacterium
CCGAGCCCTGGCTCACACTGACGACCGACGTCGCGACCGACGCCACACCCGGCACGACTTGAATCGTCGGCGAAGTCGACGTGACATTCTGCCCGCCGATGGTCGCGCTGATGGTCGTGGCCGTGCCGGCGAGCACCCCGGTGAAGACGGTGGCGTACTTCCCGCTCCCCAGGGTGACCGTGCCGGAGAGATTCCCGGTGCTGGTGCCGCCCGTTTTGCTGAAGACCACCGTCTGCGGGCTCGCGATAACGTTGCCGTTCTGATCCTTGGCCGTGAGGATCACCGAGTCCTGGAGACCCGAGCTGTCGATCGCGCCGGCCGCCGCCAGGACCGATTGCGCAAGACTCACGGCGCCGGGGACCACACGCAGGAGCGGCAGCGGCGAGGTCACCGAGATTCCGCCGATCGTCGCATGCACCGTGTCCACCGTCCCGACGAGCGTCCCCGTGAAGGTGGCCGTGTAGGTCCCGTCGGCATGATCAGTGACGGCGGAGAGCGATCCCGTGCTCGACCCACCCGACACCGTGAACGCCACGACCGAGCCACCCGTCGTGAGCGCGTTCCCGTATTGATCACGCGCGTGCAGCGTCACGGTGCCCGCGGTCCCCGACAGCACACTGTCCGCGACCAGCGTGACGAGGGATTTGGCGGTGGAGATCACCCCGGCCAGCCCGGTCGCCGTGAAAACGCGGGTCAGGGTGCCGAGGGTCGCCGTGAGCGAGTCGAGGTGAGCGAGCGTGTCGAGGGTCCAGCTCCCCACCGTCGCGATCCCGCTCGCGTTGGTGGTGTCGGTGGCCCCGGTGAGATGCCCCGCTCCGGCGCCGAGGGCAAAGGTGACCACCGCCACGGGCACGACGTTGTTGAACGTGTCCTTCGCCACTACCGACGGCGCAATCGGCAGGAGCAGTCCGGCCGCCACCGACTGCCCCGCCCCCGCGTTCGCCAGGAGCTGGGTCGGCAGCCCCGGCTTCACCGTCTCGGCGAAGGTGACCGCCGTGAGCCCCGCGGACGATGCCTGGAAGGTCGCCCCTCCCGCGAGGGTCCCGAGGGTGGCCGTGACGGAAGCGATCCCCAGCGTGTCGGTGATGGCCTGCGTCGCGCTCAACGATCCGCCACCCGAGAGAATCGAGAACTGGACCGGAATGCCCCTGACCCCCAGGCCGTCCCCGGCGGTGACCTTGATCTGTAGCCTCCCGGGGAGCACCGCCCCCACGGTGCCGGTCTGGCCATTCCCACCCTGGACCGCGAGCAGCGTCGGCGTCGGGATGAAGGTCACCGGGGTCGAGTCCGCAGCGCCCGAGTACGTGCGCACCACGACGAAGACGGATTTGCGCGCGAGCGGCGCGTGGAGGATCCCGAAGGCGTTGATGCGCGCGGCCAGCGTGTCACTCGTCCGCCAGGCCGTGTAGAAGTTCGTCACCGGAATGCCGGCCGAATCGGCCGTCACCCGGAAGCGCAGGCTGTCCGAGAAATGCAGGACCGAGTCGACCGGACTGAGGTGCAGGGCCGTGACTCCGGCTCCCGGGCCGGTGAAGAACATGGGAATGGAGATCGGCGCCGGGCTCGACGTCCCCACCGACACGATGGCGGTCTGGGTGCCGCTGAAGAGCGGAACCCCGCCCGCGGACAGAATCAGCAACACCTTCAGGCTTTCGGAGGGCTGACTCAGGATCACCGAGAGGTTCAGATGCAGCTGGGTCGAGTCAGGACTGAAGAAGGTGGTGGTGTCGCGCAGGGTATCGGCCGGACCATGGACCACGACCAGACGCAGCGAATCGATGGTGAGCCCGAAACCCGAGAGATCGATGTGCTGGGCGATGTAGGGGCGCACGGCGAAGGCCGCCCGGCCGCCCCCCCGCGGCGCGACGGGGTTATCCCGGCACGTGACGCCCAGCAGCGCAACGGCAAAAACCGCCATCCATTGGATGGCGGAGAGGGTCCGGCGGGGGAGCAGAGGTAGCCGAGGCCTCATGGGCGGTCGCGTAATGTGACGCCCAGGGGCTTCCGAGGCTAGGATGTGCGACCCCCGCCGAGGTGACGGGGGTCACACTGACGATCTAGAAAACTTTGTCCTTGATCACGAGCCGGAGATGCATGGAGGTCAGCTGGAGACGACCGTCCAAGGGAGTCGTCGTGTTGTTGGACAAGATGGCCTGCACCCCCACGAAGACCTCCTTCTGCGTGAAGAGGCTGTCCTGGGCGCTGGTGAGGACGGCGTTGAGGTTCAGGTTGGTGGTCACCGCCCCCGGACCGGCATTCCCGGACGTGGACAGCACCGGCGTGGTGCTGTACACCGTGTTGGAGTCGGCCCCGAAGAAGATCTTGAAGGACAAGCTGCCCGTGCCGGTGTTGTTCTCGATGGCGGCCGCTCCGGTCACCTGGACGGTGTCCACCACGGACGAGCCGAGGCCGGGCAGCAGGGTGACCTTGAGGGGCGGATTGTTCAAGGGCGGTGTGGTCCCGATGATGCCCGGGGTCGTGTAATGCAGGGTGTCTCCGCCCGTCCCGTGGATGAAGCTGTACACGTCCACGTTGAAGATCGCGTGCCCTTCCCCGCAGGCGGCAACCAGAACCGCCGCGGCGAGGACCGAAAAGCTCAGTCGCATCGTGCGCATGGTTCCTCCGCCCTAGTAGATGGAAATGGAAGTCGCCATCGTGACTCCCCGTTGATCCGACAACGGCGTGCTGTGCGTGGCGAATCCCAGGTCGAGCGACAGGAACAGGAAGCGAACTCCGCCGCCCCACCCGAACTGCATCCGCTTCTGCTGATCCCGTGACACCCCGCCCCGGAGCGCCAGCGGCCCGAAGTGCTGTTCGACGCCCATGTGCACCTCGGTGCCCCGCGCGCCATGCAGAATCTCACCGCCCACCATGGTGCCGCCGCCCAGGTCCAGCGCGGCGTTGGCCAGGTAGGTGACCGGCAGCTTGGTCGTGGTCTGCACGTGGTTCTGCAGATTCCTGGAAACCGTGGTGTTGGTCGCCGTGTCGAAGTAGAGCGTATCGATGCGCGTGTCGGGCCACGTAATCTTCGCGCCGACGTCGTTGATGCCGAACCCGGTCTCCAGCGGTCCGTTCACCCACACGATACCGAAGTCCGCACCGACGCCCGTTCCCATCTTGTGACCGAACTTCGAGTACTGCGTCGTCATGTTGATGGAGGGCGTCACGGGGTTGTTCCCGCCGAAGAGCGTGTCGCCGGTGATGAATCCACCGTCCGACGAAGCCTGTCCGTAGACGAGACCGAAGTAGTAGTGCCCCGTCACGCCGACGAACACCCCGTCCTGATCCTTCCCGCTGAGCCGCCCCGCCCACCCGAGCGACGGAGCGAACCCGCCCGCCGCGAGGGCGTTGCCGGTGGCGTCGTAGAGCGTGTTGGTCTGCGCCGGCTGCCCGTCGTGCAGGAACCCGATCAGTCTGGGACCGAGCTGGAAATCCACTTCATCCTGCAGCCAGAGCATGGCACTGGCGCGGAACCCCTTGATGCCGATCCCGAGGTCGATGGGCCGGCTGGATCCACCGAAACCGAACGGATCGACCGGCACGGAGCTCTTCGCCTTGCCGAGGTCGATCGAGAACGAGTCTTTGCCGATACCAAACGCGATGTCGTTGGTGGGTGCGGGAACCTTCTTCACCTCGAGAAAGACCGGGAGGTTGAGGAGGTAGTTCGCCGCCTGCAGCGGATTGAAGTAGGGGCTGTCGGGGTGCAGGACCGTGCTGTCCTTCAGCACCTGGATGATCCCGAGCGGAATGGGGATCGTGAACTTGGCCTGCCAGGGATCGGCCTTCTCCGGCACCGCGCGATAGGCGGCGTTGTACCGGGACAGCGCCCCGCCCCGGTGCAGGTCGAGGCCGGCCAAGCCGACCTTCCGCGCGTCGAGCGAAAGAAGCTGCGCCGGCGCAACGCTAGGGAGCGCGGCAAGCGAAACCACGACGAAGGCACCGACCAGCGTGGGGCGCACGGAGCACCTCTGGCTTTGGGGGCGTTGCTCTACAAGGTGGGAAATGATGCCCTTTTTTGCCACCGTCAGGGGTGAGGCCGGTCACCCCCAACTACCCCGGGAAGGTCACTGTCACGGTCGTCCCAGCCCCGGGACGACTCTCGATCCCGATGGACGCCCCCCAGCCCTCCACCAGTCGCCTGGCAATGGCCAGCCCCAACCCGGACCCGGACGAGGTGGTGGAGAAGGTGGGCTCGAAGACCCGGGGCAGCACGTCCTCAGGGATTCCCCGACCGTCGTCCCGCACGCGCAGCCGTCTACCCCGTTCCTCTATGAAGACCTGAATCCGGGTGGCTCCGGCGTCGCGCGCGTTCTCGAGCACGTTCAGGAGCACTTCTCGAACCTCATCCCGGCGCGCCTGCACCGGCGTCCCGTCCGCCGGGCCTGCGACGGTCACGGCGCCCGCATGCTCGCCGAGCTGATAGAGCGACGCGACATCCCGCGCCACCGCCAGCAGGTTCACTGACTCGAGCGGCACCACCTCGGCACCCGGGGCACCGAACCGCGCGAACCCGCGGGCGATGGCGTCGAGGCGGTCGATTTCCGACAGGATCCGCTGGGCGGTGTCCCGCAGGGCCCGGTCGAAATGCTCGGGCTCGCTCTGCCACACCCGGAGCAGGTGCTGGATGCCGAGCCGGACGGGCGTCAGCGGGTTCTTGATCTCGTGGGCCACCTGCCGCGCCATCTGACCCCACGCCAGCACGCGCGCCGCGCGACCCAAGGCCGTCGTGTCGTCCAGCGCGATGACGCATCCGTCGGGTGCGGGGCCGAGGAGCGCGATCTGTACCCGGATCCGGCGGCTCCCCGCCTCCACCTCACGCTCGGCGATGCGGTCCTCACCGGATACGATCAAGGCACCCACGTCGTCCCACACCGTGCCCCACTCCGCACCGGTGACGGCCGGCAGCTCGTTGCCGGGAGAGACCGGGACACCGAGGAGCTCCTCGGCACGGGGGTTCAGGAGCGTGACCCGGAGCCCCGCATCTACCGCGATCACCCCGGTGGCGACCGTGGCGAGGACCTGGGCGGTTCGACCCCGCGCCTCCTCGAGCGCTTCCTGCGATCGTCGCACATCGACGACCATGCGCTCGAACGCGGACATCACCGGGGCAAACTCGAGCGGCGGAGCCTCGGGAAACGCGGGTGGGGTCCCGCCCTTCCCGACCGCGACCGCCGCTTCACGCAGGACCGCCACGGGGCGTTCGAGCCGACGTGCCGCGACGCCCGCCAGCCCGGCGGCCGCGGCGAGACCGGCGATGGTGGCGAGCGCGAGATCGAGTGCCAGCTCGCGCTCCTCCATGCGCACCCGGGCATCGTCGAGCAGCTGCGGAGCCGCGAGCACCACCTGCCCGGTGGTCCCGCCGTTCACCACGACCCGATAGCCGACCCGCACGGTCCGGCCCGCCGCCTGCACCGTCGTGGCCGCTTCGATTTCGTCCCGCAAGGCCACCCGCTGGAACACGTCGGGCACGAGCAGCGGATCGACCACCCCCAGGTCCGCCAGCACCGGCTCGCTCGTGCCCACCAGCGTGCCGCCCCGGTACGCCCAGAGTCCGGCGTCGAGCCGGGTCCCCAGATCGTGGATGGCGTCGCGCGCACCCGGCCGATCGAACGGCACCTGCTCGGCGGAGTGCGTGGCATCGCGCAAGGTTTGCGTGATCAGGAGGTCACCGGCAAACGCCGCGCTCTGCGTCAGGTCCGCGAAGCTCCACGCGCCGAAGGCCAGCACGGGCGTGACGAAGAACGCGACGAGCACGACGGCGAGACGCAGCCGGTAGCTCCGACGGAGCTGGGTCAGGACCGAGGGGCCCTCCCGCGGCAGGCGCGGAACGAACCAGCCTCCTGCGCCCATCAGGGCGACCAGAAACGCGAGGTCGATCAGGACCGCGAGCGATCCCCGCACCAGCAGTCCGCCGGCGCCGCCGAGCCCGACGAGCGCGTGGACGTGCCGCACCCCGTCCGCGAAGTCGAAGCGCCGCTCGCCCCGCACCGACCACCCGTTGCGCGTCCACGTAAACCGCTCCGTCGCCCCCGACGTCGGACTCGGCGCGGAGATGGTGAGCGCGTACGGCGCCCCGACCCGTCCCTCGCCCCGCAAGAATCGCGTGACGCGGTCGGACTCGATCAGCAGGCTCTTCGGTCCGACACCGACGGTGATCCACTCGCCGGAGAGCAGCGGCGCGACGAGCACCTCGTGGTTTCCGGGAATACGCGCGAGCTGCTCGACCCGGGGCAGGGTGGGCGCACCCGGGCGGCGGACCAGCGCCGCCAGCAGCGGGTCGGACAGATCGAGGGCGGCGAGCCGGAGCTCCGTCTCCAGGTGGCCGTCGGGTGACCAGAGGGCGAGCACCGCCGGGTACCCCTGCGCCGCGAGACTCGACGTGTGCCAGAGCGCGTACAGGGCACCCGCGGATTGCGGGGGATGGATCGTATCGGTGACCGTGCCGAGCGAATCGAGCGCCCGCGCGATCGCCGGGTCCTCGACGCCTCCCAACCCGCCGACGTCGCGTTGGGCCAGGGCCAGACGGCCCTCGACCGACGCGCCCCAGGTGACGAGCGCGGCCGCGGTCCCCGCCACCGTGGCGACGGTGAAGAGCGCGGCCCGGCGGCGCGCGGGCACAATCGCCCCGGCCAGCGCAGGGAGCCACAGGAACGTGTACCACTCCGGCCACGCGTTGTAGGGTTGCCAGAGCCAGAGTCCAGCCACCGCCGCGAGGATGGCCCACCCGCACGCGGCAGCGAGGGTCCAGGGGACGCGTCGCGGCTCCTCGGGCCCACGCACCAGTGCGGCCGCGAGCAGGACCAGCGCCATGGCCGCGGCCGAGAGCGCCACCTCCCAGGACAACCAGAGCAGGAGGCTCACACCGGTCGCCGGGGGCCTGATGCCCCGGCCGAAGTAGCGGACCAAGTAGGGAGCGGCGAAGACCAGAAGGCCGGCGGGCACCAGCGTATACCACCGCCGCGGAAGGCCCCGACGCCAGAGTG
>DATBCM010000364.1:0-3236 GCA_036270455.1 Gemmatimonadales bacterium
CCACCCGGACGCTTTCACGCGTTCTTTGCCGTCGGGACCCACGAGCGAGGCGACGGCCCCACTCGATGTGTCCAGACGGATCTTGAATCCGCCCGCCGCCGCCTCCGTCGCATTCCCTTCGTCGACGGGCGGCCTGGGAGCGTGACCCGACTCCCGCAGTGCGACATAACCGAGGGCGGGCACGTTCTGGAGGAGGGCCAAAGAGTCGCCGTCTTCCAGATCCACGGCGGCGACGTCGGCACCCGCCGCGGTCCACCCCGACCCGGCGCCCCCCGGGATCCGGACCACGTCGGTGCGGTTCCAGCTCCCGGCATTGAAGACGATCCGGGAGCGCCCGCGGTCCTGCCCCAGGGCCAGTCGTCCCAGGGCATCCGCGATCTGGGTGTTCGCCGTCGCCGCGGCGCCGAGTACGAAGCGGCGCTTGTACTCCCACTGCGCGACGGTCTGGCGGGCGTCGGGTGCGTCGATGCTCTCTGCGGCGCCCCAGGTGTGCTCGCCGAACAGCAGCGCGTCGCGCCACGCGGCCCGGCGCTCGGTGGCGCGGGACGCGATCCGGGCGGCCCGCCCGTCGTCCAGCGGATCGGTCTTGTCGTCCCACAGCGCCACGAGATCGGCGGCGCGGAGCGCGAGCTGGGTCCGCCGGAACAGCGCGAGCTCGAGGGCGGTCGATGCGGCTCCGTCTTCCCAGAAGGTCCCCGTGTCCCCCCGGCGGACCGCAATGCGGGTGCCGTACCGGGTCTCGACGTCCCGAAAGAAATCCTCGGCGCGGCCGGGCACGATCCGTGGATACGCGAAGCGCCGGTTGAAGTCCTCCATGTTGGCGATCATCCGCTCGTCGACCAGGGCGTTGTCCCATTGCATGCCATAGAGGAGCGCGACGTCGTAGGGCCAGTCGGGCGAGAGGAACACCGGGTTGGTAAGCAGCCAATCCGAGAGCCGCCTCCCCATTTCGGCCGCTCCGATATGGAAGCCGTAGCGGAGCCCGTCTCCATAGTGATGATTGCGCCAATGGAGGACGCGAGAGCCGTCGGGCGCCTCCCACCAATACAGTTGAGGATAGGAGGTCCAGGGCCCGGTCAGCCCGTTCTCGACGCCCTCGGACTCCGGCAGGAGGGGAAGGGCGCGGTCGGGGTTGGGACCGGAGGCCAGATATTTCACGCCGCTCTGAGCGAGGATCATCGGGAACGTGGGGACCTGCCCGGGCACGTCGGTGATCTGCGCCGAGACGAAGCCGAGGCCATGCTCGCGAGCGAAGACCCCGGCGGGCCAGACCATCCGGGCGGCGGTTTCATGGTCGAGGAGGCCCGTGAGCAGGTTCGCAAACAGTGCCTGGAAGCCGATCTTGCCGTCGCGCAGGGCCTGGACCAGGGCCTGGGTCTGCTCCGGCGCCCGGTTCTCCGCATACGAAATGATCTGCAGCGCGCACTCGGCGCTCCAGCGATAGTCGGGATCGCGGGTGAGGCGGGCGAGCGCGGCATCCAGGTTCTGGCGGTGGATCTCGAGGCACCGCTCCTGGAGATCGGTATAGCCGATGTCCGTATGATTGGTGGAGAGCCAGTAGAGGGTCCAGCGTTTGGTGGGGGTCAGGCGGATCCGGCGGCTCGCGCGCCGGTCTTTCCCGACCACGACTTCGAAGTCGTAGTCGGTCGGTTCCGAGAGGGGGACGAAGACCTCGCCGTCCAGGGAGAGCCCCGAGGGCGCCGGAAGCAGTCCGGCGGTTCCCACGAGCTGCCCGCGGCGGCTGGTGACGCGGGCGCGGGCGGCGGGCGCGTCGAGCCCGGTGACGGTCACCCGAACGAGGTTGTTGTGTCCGTCGGGCTGCGCATAGAGTGCGGTGGGACGGGCCTCGATCACCGGCGCTGCCGAAGACCCCGGGAATCGGAGCCGATTTTGCAGCGCGGCCGCCACGCCCGCCAGCGAGCCCATGAACGTCCGCCGATCCGTCATGCATCCACCTTCATCTCTGCCCTCGTATCTCCGGTGAACGTGCGCGGGCTTGACGGGTATGTGCTCAATGCTACCTTTTCCCCGCGCCGGATGACCCACTCGCACCTATATCGGAGGAGTACGTAATGAAGCGTCTCGCACTCGCCGTGGCCCTCGTGGTCCTCGGTGCCTGCGCAAAGGACAATGCGCAGAACGCCGGTGGAACGATGGCGGCCGACACGTCGAAGCACATGATGGCCGACACGACCAAGAAGATGGGCGACTCGTCCGCCATGAAGATGGCCGACACGTCGAAGCACATGATGGCCGACACGTCCAAGAAGATGATGGCGCCGGCCTCCAAGATGCCGGCCAAGGCTCCGGCCAAGAAGCCGTAAGCTTCCCGCCGTCCTGTTGACGATCAAAGCCCGGGCTTCGGTCCGGGCTTTTCGTTTTCCAGGAGCCAGCGCACCGTCCGCCGCACGGCGTCGCGGGGCGACACGACGGGCGTCCAGCCCAGCTCCCGCCGCGCCCGCTCCGCCACGAACGGATTCTCCTCGGCCAGGAACCGGACCGCGGACGCGCCCACGCCGGGATACGTGCCGGGACTCCTGATCATCAGCCATCGCGCCCAGAGATCCACCGCCACCCGCGCGACCGGGTACGGCAGCCGCACTCTCCGCACCCGTGTCCCCAGGGCATCCGCGAAGGCGTCCGTGAACCCCCGTTGGGTGTGGCGTTCGGGGCCGTCATCCGTCGTGTTGTAAGCCCGTCCCCGCGCGCCGGGAGCGCGGAGAGCGAGAAGCGCCGCCGCCGCGACATTCCCCGCGTACACGCAGGACAGGTGATTGGTCCCGGCGCCCACTTGGGGCACGATCCCATGGCGAATGGCGGCGAGCACGCACGGGGAGAAAAGCCGGTCACCCTCTCCATAGATCACGTTCGGGCGCAGCGCCACCGCATCGGCACCCGCTGCCACCGCCTCCCACACGATCCGCTCCGATTCCCGTTTACTCTGGGCGTAATAATCATGGCTGGCGAGTGGACCGAGGCTGAATTCCTCGTCCACTCCCCCGGCCCCCGCGGCATAGGCGGAGCCGCGCCCATAGACGGCGACCGAAGAAATGTGGACCAGCCGGACCCGGGCCGCGCGGGCAGCCCTCACGGCCAGGCGGGTGCCGCCCACGTTGACCTCGTGGAAGTCCGACCGGGTTCCGCGCTGAGCAATGAGGGCGGCGGAATGGATGATGCCGGAGACGCCCCGGGCCGCCTGGCGCCAGGCCCGCTCGTCGGTGACGTCACCTTCCACG
>DATBCM010000365.1:0-1761 GCA_036270455.1 Gemmatimonadales bacterium
CTCGGTGCTGGAGGTGATCTGGGTGCCGGTGCGTCCCGCGCTCGCCCATGCGCGTCTCGATCCTGATCCCGGGCGCGCCGGCTTCGATCACGAGCCGACCCATCAGGGCGCGTTCAAGGTCCCCACGCTGCGCAACATCGCCTTGACGGCGCCCTACATGCACAACGGTGCGTTTGCGAGCCTGCGCGAGGTCATCGACTTCTACGACCGGGGCGGGGGCACCGGCGCGGGGGCGCGGGTGCCGGGGCAGACACTGCCGGGGCGGCCGCTGCATCTGACGAGCACCGAACGGTCCGACCTCGAAGAATTCTTGAGGGCACTGACCGACACGGCGCTAGCGACGCCCTGAGAGTCTCGGGGGACTTCCCAGTCACCAGGTGACTGGTAAGTTCACTGCCATGAGCGAACGCGGTCACGCAGCAGCGGAAGTCGCCGATCGGTTACGACGGCGCGGCATCACGCTTGGCGGCGGTGAGAAGCCTGAGGAGCTCGTCGATCTGTTGTCCGCGGTCGAGCGCTTCGAAGCGGCGGTGGAGGCACACGGGGGGGATCTGATGGTTGACGATCTCAAGAGTTCCCGACCCGATGACCGGCATTTCGTGTTGCCGCGGCGCAGCCCGGCCGAACCCATGCGCGCGTACACGGTCCGGATCGACGAGGCCACGCTGGCCCTCCGTCACCACCCGCGCACAAACGGCTAGCCCTCGGACGTCGGCCTCGACCCACACCAACACCACTCCCACGTGGGCTGCCGACTGACTAAGTTCTTCCCCCTTGTCGGCCAGGTAGCTCAGTTGGTAGAGCAGCGGACTGAAAATCCGCGTGTCGCCGGTTCGATTCCGGCCCTGGCCATTCCCCCGCCTCACTCCGCTACATCCCTTGCTCCCGCAAGGCCCGGCGCCAATACTTGGCCCGACCGTCAGCCCACCGGGAGACCCGATGAATCGCATCTGCCGCTCGCTGTCCCTTCTGCTGCTCGGCGCCGCCGTCACCAGTCCCGTCCGCGCTCAAGACGACACCGCGGCCACCGTCGACGCGTGCTACCGCGCCAGTGGAGAAGAGGCCATCCGCATCTGCACCCGCGTCATCGAGTCCGGGAAGCTCTCTCCCCGTTCCCTTTCGATCTCGTACGTGAACCGCGCAGGCGAATTCCGGGGACTGGGGGAAATCGAGCGCGAGCTGGCGGACATCAATTCCGCCCTTCGCGCCGACTCGACCAACACCCAGGCGTTCATCGCGCGGGCTCGGTACTACCGGCGCCATGGGCAGGAAACCCTGGCCCTACGCGACTACAACTATGTGATCGCCTTCCCGATTGACACGGGGGACGACCGCGCCAACTCGTTCCTGAACCGGTCTCGCGCGTACGGCGACCAATTGCGATATGCCGAAGCCCTCGTCGATCTCGACTCCGTGCTGGTGCTGAGCCCGGGCTATCTGGCCGCCTATAACATGCGAGCCACGATCTACGAGTCGCGACGCGAATACGACCGCGCCGCCGGGGAGTACACCGCCGCCATGAAGGCGACGGGCCAGAGCGCGGACCTATTCAAGAGTCGCGGCGACGCGTATTTCAACTCCGCCCGCTATCAGCTCGCCCTCGTCGACTACGATAGCGCCCTCACCCTCGAGCCGGACGTGGCGTCCCGCTACGTGGACCGGGCCCAACTCGAGAAATACCTGGGTCAGTTCAACCAGGTTATCACCGACTACACCAAGGCCATCCGCTTGGACCCCAAGCGCGCCGTCCGGTACACGGCG
>DATBCM010000366.1:0-5489 GCA_036270455.1 Gemmatimonadales bacterium
CCTTCGGCGACTCTACAAGGCGAAAGCAGTCGCTTAAGGAACACCTCGCGACCTTCCCAACGACGCCCCGCCAGTTGCCCAGCGGGGCGTTGGTCGTTGAGACGACATGTCATTCCCTTAGGTCACCTGACTCAGGAGAGCCCCAACTTTCCCCCTATGCCCCGACCCCGCTCTCCTCACCCACGGTTCGATAGCTCCGACGACCTGCTCGACGGCCACCCCGCCGCGACACTCGACCTCCACGGCTTCTCAGCGGCTGAGGCCGAGCCGGCGCTCAAAGCCTTTCTCGGGACCTGGAGAACACGGCAGCCCGGCGCTCTGCTCCACGTCATCACCGGCCGGGGCAGGGGATCGAAAGGCGCCCCGGTACTCAAACCCATCGTGAAACGGGTCCTGAAAAACCTCCCGCCCTCGACCGTGCGCGACTGGGCGGTCACGCTCGATGAGGGCGGGTATCGGGTCAGGCTATACTGACCCGTATGCGACCTCTAATCCAGCTCTAGCTGGGGGTATTCATGGCACGGAAGACCAAGCCCCAGAAGTGAAAGAATGGCAAAAGGCTTTCGAAGAAGGAACTGGAGAAGGTGCTGCAGCAGCCACACAATCTGAAAGCTCGCTCGATGTACTACGAGGCGGAGCCCTTTTTGAAGTCCAAGGCGATCGGTCCAGGCATCCCATTAGAGGCGGGAGACGACCTTACCTGAGGACCGTGACGTCCTACGGCCGATACGGACCACCCGGAACACCCCAACCCCACTTGGGCATCGGAGCGTTCGGGTCGACCTTCGCCCCATCCGCCGAGTTGATGACCGCCAGTCGCGACCCCCACTCCAGATAGGCGACGAGAGCCGACCGAAACTCCGGATCCTCCGGCAGCCCCACCTGGTCGGCCGTGTCGAGCAGAAGCCGTACCCACTGGGCGCGCTGGGCCTGGGTCAAATGACGATTCAAGTGCCGGGCAATCATATGGGGATGCCCCCCGCGCTCTTCACTGTACCGCGGTGGCCCCCCCAGGACCTCAGCGATAAAGTGGGCCACGTGCCGGGGATGCTCCGCGCCCATGTGGGCGAATACCGGAGCCAGAAGGGCATCCTCCTTGACCTTCCCGTAGAAGGCTTCGATCAGCCGCTCGATCGCGGGCATCCCCCCGGCCCACTCGTAAAGGCTCGGTGCTTCACTCATTCAGCACTCCTATTATGGAAAGAAGGCAGAGGGTCTACCTACTGCATCGTCGCGCCACCGGCCACACACAAGTCGGCATTCCACCCGCAGAGCGCCTTCACTAGGTCAGCGTCGCGCGTGACGATCTCCTTCGCCTCGCTGGCGCCGAGGAGCTGGACGAACACCCCCATCGGGCCGGCGTTGAGCACAAAGGGATACGGCGAAGGCGGCGGCGGCGTCATCCCGCCGATCTGCCCATCCCGCACGTTCGGCGCGAGATACATCACGTGCGGCAGATACATGGTCACCACGGTCTTGTTCGCCGTGTCCTGACTGACATGCGCCCGCATCACCGGCGCAGCCATGTACGACACCCCCGCCCGCGTCGGCGCCCGATACACGCCCGCCTTCAACCGCCGCTCGATCTCGGCTCTCACCGCCTGCGCCGCCATGCCCTGCGCCCGCAACGCCGCGACGTCAAACTCGAGCTTCAGCTGGCTCTTCGCCGCCCCCTCGTCATAACAGATGGGGAAGAACACCGCATGATCGTAGTCCGCGAACTGCCACTCCGTCCGCTGCACGTAGCAGTGCTCCCCATTGGTCCCGGCACGATAGAGCCGGTACCCCTTCGCGGGATCGAGCACATACACGCTCGCCCCCTCCCGGAACTTGGGCGGCAGCGCGGAGAGCGCCCACCGCACCTCCAGGGACTCCGGCATCGACGTCAGCGCGGCGGGAGTCCCATGCGCCGAAGTCAGTGCCACCAGCAATCCAAGAACCGTATTCATTTTTCCGTCTCCTCGACGAATGCCTTGAGTCTCAATGCCGCCTGATCCCACTGAGCGGCCACGTGATCGAGATAGCCCCGAGCCTTCTCCAGTCGCTTCAGGTCGAGATCCCACACTTGCTCACGCCCCTTCCGCTGATGGCGCACCAGGCCGGCTCGCCCCAGCGCGTAGAGATGCCGGGTGATGGCCTGTCGGGTGACCCGCTCGCCCTCAGACAGCCGGGAGATCGAGAGCGACCCACCCGACGAGAGCCGCCGGAGCAACCGCAGCCGGGTGGCGTCCGCCAGCGCGGCGAATACCGGCACGGCCTCGGTCTCCCGGAGCTGGGCCGCCGCGCTACGCGACATACTTCGTGAGGTTCTTCACCTGTCCCACCCAGCCCCCGTCGTTCATCCGGAACGCCTCGGCGCGCCGGGCCGTAGGGAGCCGATCGAACCCGGACTCGACGATGGTGACCTCCGTGCCCCCCGCGGTCTCCTCCAGCGTGAACTCCACCAGCGTGGTGGGCTCCGTCGCATAGTCGACCTTCGGATCGTTGGCGTAGGGGTGCCACCGGTAGGCGAAGTACCGCTCGGGGTCGATCGTCTGGACCTGGAATTCGACCTGGAGATGCTCGTAACCCTTGGACATCACCTTCCCGGGAACGGTATGTCCGGCGATGAACTGGCCTTCGATGGCGATCCCGAACCAGGCGGAGAACTGCTTCGCGTCCGAGATGGCGCGCCAGACCTTGGAGCGCGGGGCGCGGACTTCGAAGCGCTTCTCGATGCGGTCGGTGGTCGTGTCCTTCTTCTCCATGGCGATCATGGGGGTCCCCTGAAGGTTTTGGTTATGTGCAACCGTTGTGTTGCGTATTATAGGGAGCCCACCAAAAAAGCGCAACAGGGGAGTTGCGGGTCCCGGAGGCCAGGTGGGTTATCCTAGAACGCTGAAGGCACCCCGCCTCAATGGAGAACGACATGGCAAGCCCCACGATTCGCGACCCGCGCAGCGATCGGCTGCTGACCCCCAAGAACGCGGCACTCGTCATCATCGACTATCAGCCAGTGCAGGTGAACTCGATCCTATCGACCGACCGCGAACTCATGGTCGACAACGTCGTACGAGTCGCCAAGCTGGCGACCGCGTACGGTCTGCCGGTCGTGCTCTCGACGGTCAATGTCGCCACCGGGCGAAATCAGCCGACCATCCCGGCGCTGCAGGCGGCGCTTCCGGGCGCGGAGGCGCTCGATCGGACCACGATCAACGCCTGGGAGGACATCGAAGTCAACGCGGCGATCAAAGCCACCGGTCGCAAGAAGCTGCTCATGGCGGCGCTCTGGACCGAAGCGTGCCTCGCCTTCCCGGCCCTGGATGCGCTGCATGAAGCCTACGAGGTCTATCCGGTAGTGGACGCGGTGGGGGGGACGTCGGTCGAAGCGCACGAGACGGCGCTCGAGCGCATCGTTCAAGCGGGCGCGCAGCCGGTCGGCTGGGTGCAGCTCGCATGCGAGCTGCAGCGCGACTGGAACCGCTCCGCCACCGTCAAGCCGTTCATGGACGTTCTGTTCGATCCGAGAGTGCCGTTCAGGGCAGCCGAAGAAGCGGGGTCCAAGAGGCACTGAACCCGGACTATCGGACCTCCGCAAACGCCCGCCGGACGAATGCCCGGACATCCTGGGCTGCCGGTGGATCAAGATTGGCCAGCACCACGACGACACAGCCAAGGTCCGGATAGATGTCGAACGCGACATCCACGCCCGGTCCGGTCCCACCGTGATTGACAAGCCGCTGCGAGCCATCGGTCCCCACGAAGAACCCAAATCCATACGCGCGATTCGCCGGGTTGCGGTCCCCCTGACCCGTCAGTACTTGCGGCGACCAAAGAGCGGCAAGAGCGCCGTCGCTCACCAGTCGGTGAGACCACAGAGCGTCGGCGAAATGCATCAAGTCGGTGGCAGTGGTGTAGGCGACCGCTCCGGGCACGCCGACACCGGGCAGGATAGGATCATTGGCATGCAGGGGCGCACCGTTGGGGTCGCCCGGACGCGCATAAGCCGGTCCTCCCAGATTCCTCGTCGTATATCCGCGGGCAAGATCCCCCGGGCGCGGCACCAGGATGTACCCGGTATTCGCCATCCCGGCCGCCTCGAACACCGCGTGCCTCATGTAGTCGGCGAACGTCTGTCCCGACGCGCGCGCCAGGATGGCGCCGAGGAGGAGGTAGTCGTCGCCACCGTAAACGAACGACCCAACCGGACCGACGCTCGAGTCGGCACGTACCAGGCCCAGCAGCTGCTCGAATCGGGTGATCGCGCCCGGAGAAGCGCGGAACGCCGGACCGGTCACCACATCGCCCAAACCCGCGGTGTGTGTCAACAGCTCGCGAACAGTGATCGAATCGCCGCGAGCATGAGAATACACGCTGTCCGGGAGATACCGGGACACCGCAGTGTCCAGCGCCAGTGTGCCGGCATCCACGAGCTTGAGAGCGCCGACCGCGACGAAAGTCTTCGCCACGGACCCCGTGACGAACCTGGTCCCGACGGCGTTGGCGGCCCCGGTACCTCGATCAGCGATGCCGTTGGCTCGTGCGAACAGGACCCGACCGCCCCGCCCGTTGAGCATCCCGACCAGCACGACCCCGGAGAACGCTCCTCGGGCCGCGCGCTCCTGCAGCAGCGAATCCATCCCGTGCATGGCCGGCTGGAGCAACGAGTCGGGGATCTGGCGGGCCGCGAGCGGCGCGGCCAGCGCCGAGAACACCAGGACGAGGGGTGCGGGTCGAGCCATGGGTGCTGAAAGTCTCTATGCCCCCGGCGCGGGGTAGTTCCGCTCGACGAAGCGGCAAAAGCCGGCCTTGAACTTGAGGCGGTTCTCGGGGATATCGAACCACGCCCGGTGCCGCGCGTTCTCCGCCGCGATGATCGGATACCAGGTCTCCCGCAGCCGCCGCTTCGACCACCCCTGGCACCGGTCGAAAATCGTCTCGACGAAATTCCACACCATGAACGCGTAGGCGTCGTACTCCCGCGCCGTGCCGGGATCGCGGGTCAGGGGGAAATCCAGCAGCTCGGGACGCTCGAGGCCGATCTTCAGCAGATCGAAGTACACGCGGTCGAGCTCGGCGTAATAACTGTCCCGCAGGGTGGTCCGGAAGCTCCAGATCGAGTAGAACAGGGTCAGCACGATGCCGAGGCTGCCCAGCGCCCCGACGACGATGTCGGGTCTGCTCCATTCGCTCATCGTCTCGCTCCCTCCACGGGGCTCACTCGAGCGGCACCGGATCGGGCAGGCTCGCCAACATCCGGGCGATCCGCGGGTCCGTCGCCGGACAGTGATAGACGTCTCGATAAATCGTGGCGAGCCAGCGCTCGAGCTCGGACTTGGGCAGTCCATCGAGCCGGGGCGCCGCGTACACCATCAGGTCCATCTCGGGCGGGGCGCCCGCACCCGGCAGCGGCAGGATGTAATGAAGCCCCCCGATCCGTGCACAGCCGAGCCGGCGGTAAAACCCCTGCCGGCGGGTGCGGATCTGCTGGTCGTCAGACGCCTCCCGGT
>DATBCM010000367.1:0-5064 GCA_036270455.1 Gemmatimonadales bacterium
AACTCCAATCCCGAGACCGTCTCCACCGACTTCGACATCTCGGACAAACTGTACTTCGAGCCGCTGACGTTCGAGGACGTGATCGAGATCGTGCGGTGGGAGCAGCCCAAGGGCGTCGTGGTCCAGCTCGGCGGTCAGACGCCGCTCCGGCTCACCAAGCCTCTCGAGGCGGCCGGGGTCCCGATCCTCGGTACCTCACCCGACGCGATCGACATCGCCGAGGATCGGGAGCGCTTCGACGCCCTGGCCCGCCGGCTCGGCGTCACCCAGCCGGCCAACGGGACCGCCCGGTCCGTGGACGAGGCGGTCAAGGTGGCGGAGCGGATCGGCTACCCGGTGCTGATCCGGCCCTCCTATGTCCTGGGTGGCCGGGCCATGGAAATCGTCTACGACCAAGGGTCGTTGCGCCAGTTTTTCGAGGTGGCGGCGCGGGTGGCTCCGGAACATCCGGTCCTCATCGACCGGTTCTTGGAGGACGCGTTCGAGGCCGACGTGGACGCCATCGCCGACGGCCGGCGGGTGGTGATCGGCGGGGTGATGCAGCACATCGAGGACGCCGGGGTCCATTCGGGGGACTCGGCCTGTGTGATGCCGCCCTACCTGGTCGGGGACCGGCAAGTCGCGGAGATGCGGCGGCACACCAAGGCGTTTGCGGAGGCGCTGGGCGTCGTGGGCCTGATCAACGTCCAGTACGCGGTGAAGGACGGCACGGTCTATGTGCTGGAGGTGAACCCCCGGGCCTCCCGGACCATTCCGTTTGTCAGCAAGGCGACTGGGGTATCCCTGGCCAAGCTGGCGGCCGCCGTGATGGCGGGGCATGGACTGGACGAATTGGGGGTCCCCGATGAGCTTCCCCTCCCCGGAGTGGCGGTGAAGGAGGCGGTGTTCCCCTTCACCAAGCTGCCGGGGGTGGATAGCGTGCTGGGCCCGGAAATGCGGTCCACCGGGGAGGCGATGGGCTTCGCCGACAGCTTCGGCATGGCCTTCGCCAAAGCGCAGATTGCGGCCGATTCGGGGTTGCCGCTGGACGGGGCGATCTTCGTGACGGTGAATGATTCGGACAAGCCCACGGTCGTGCCGATCGTGCGGCGGTTTCACGAGCTGGGGTTCCGGATTCTGGCGACCGCCGGAACCCAGGCGTACTTGCGGGCCCGGGGCGTGCCCGCGGAGTCGGTGCGCAAGGTACACGAGGGGCGACCCAACGCGATCGATCTCCTCGTGTCCGGCGAAATCCAGCTCCTGATCAACACGCCGCTGGGGAAGTTCACACAACAGGACGATTACGCGATCCGCCGCGCCGCGTTGGTGCACCGGATCCCGTACACCACCACGATGTCCGCGGCCAGCGCCGCGTGCGACGCGATCATCGCACTGCGCAGCCGCACTGGCAGCGTGAGGAGCTTACAGGCATGGCATCCAAAACCCCTCGTCGGAAATCCGCCGCCTCAGGTACCAAAGGCGCTCGCCCCAAGTCCCGGAGCGGCGGTAAGAGCGTAGCGAAACCGGCCGCCACGGCCAAGCCGGTCAAAGCGCCTCCCGCTCCCCCTCAGCCCCCCAAGACCAAGTTCCGGGGCCGGCTGCTGGAGCAGGAGCCGCTCGCCCGCTATACGACCTACCGCATCGGCGGGCCGGCCAAGTATCTGCTGTTCCCGGCCGACATCGAAGACGTCCAGCGGGGCATCGAGATGGCCCAGAGCCGCAATGTGCCCTGGGTGGTCCTCGGCCTCGGCTCGAACGTGCTGGTGAAAGACTCCGGGTTCCCGGGTCTCGTGATCCGGCTCGGCAAGGGCCTCGACCGCTTCGAGATGAAGGGCGCGACCGCGATCGTGGGGGCGGGGATGCCCACCCCCATCCTGGCGCGCCGCACCGCCGAGGCGGGGTTCGTGGGGGTCGAGCGCTTCGTCGGCATTCCCGGCACGGTCGGGGGCGGGATCTACATGAACGCCGGCTGTCATGGCGCCGAGTTTGCCGAGGTGGTCACCGAGATCACCGTCATGGATGCGAAGGGCAAGATCAAGCAGATCGGGCGGAAGCAGATCTCCTTCAAGTACCGCGCGTCGAATCTCGGCCCGGTGATCGTGCTCGAGGCCAAGTTGGTGTTGGGCGAGGAGTCTCCGGCCAAGCTCAAGGAGCTTCAGAGCCGGCTCTTCCGGTGGCGGAAGGCGGGGACGCCGTACGATCAGCCCTGCTGCGGGTCGGTCTTCACGAACCCGTCGCTGACGCGCACCGCAGGCATGCTCATCGATGAGGCGGGCCTGAAGGGTCACACGGTGGGGGGCGCGCAGGTGTCCACCATGCACGCCAACTACTTCATTAATATGGGCAACGCCACGGCGGCCGACGTGCAGAAGCTGATGGAGCACGTGCGGAAGACGGTGCTGAAGAAGACCGGAGTCGAGCTCCAGCCGGAAGTGCGGGTGATCGGCTGATGGCGGACTTCTACGTCCACCCGTCGAGCTTTCTCGACGACGGGGCCGTGGTAGGCGCGGGCACCAAGATCTGGCATTTCTGTCACGTGATGAAGGGCGCCGTGATCGGCGAACGCTCGAGTCTCGGGCAGAACGTCGTCGTGATGCCGGGCACGAAGATCGGCAACAACGTGAAGGTCCAGAACAACGTGTCGATCTACGAGGGTGTCCACCTCGAGGACGACGTGTTCTGCGGTCCCTCGTGTGTCTTCACCAACGTGCTTAATCCGCGGAGCCACGTGTCCCGGAAGCACGAATACCGGCAGACGCTCGTGAAGCGGGGCGCGTCCATCGGCGCGAACGCCACCATCGTCTGCGGTACCACCCTCGGCGAATACGCCTTCATCGGCGCGGGCGCCGTGGTGACGTCCGATGTCCCGGCCTACGGACTGATGGTGGGCGTGCCGGCCCGGCGCGTGGGCTGGATGTGCCAGTGCGGCGAGCGCCTGTCGGTCGTGGGGGGCGCCGCCCGGTGCGCCGCGTGCGGCGCCGAGTACGCCGAGTCGGGTGGGGCCCTCCGCAATACCAAGCCTCCCAAGTGAGCCTCTGGAGAGTTCTGTGAACGTACCGATGCTGGACCTGGTGGCCCAGTACCAGACCATCAAGCAGGAAACGCTCGCCGCCGTGCACGAGGTGATCGAGGCCCAGCAGTTCATCATGGGCCCGGCCATTCCGAAGCTCGAGGCCGAGGTGGCCGCGCTGTCGCGCGCCACGTACGGCATCGGATGCGCGAGCGGGACCGACGCACTCCTCCTGCCGCTCAAGGCGCTGGACTTGAAGCCCGGGGATGAGGTCATCACCACGCCGTTCACGTTCTTCGCCACCGCGGGGACCATCCACAACGCGGGCGGCACCCCGGTTTTCGTGGACATCGATCCCGATACCTTCAACATCGATCCGGCCGCCATCGAGGCCGCCCTGACGCCGCGGACGCGGGCCATCATGCCGGTGCACCTCTACGGGCAGATGGCGCCCCTGGAACGGATCCTCGCCATCGCCGCCAAGAAGGGAATTCCGGTCATCGAGGACGCGGCGCAGGCCATCGGGGCCCGCCGGAAGGTCGACGGCACGTGGCGGATGGCCGGTGAGTTGGGCTGGGCCACCGGCTACTCGTTCTTTCCCAGCAAGAATCTAGGCGCCTGGGGTGACGGCGGGATGATCGTCACGTCGGACGAGAAGGGAGCCGATCGGCTCAAGAAACTCCGCCTGCACGGCGGCGCGAAGCAGTACCACCACGAAGAAGTCGGCACCAACTCGCGGCTGGACACGCTGCAGGCGGCCCTCCTCCTCGCCAAACTTCCGCATCTGGCGAGCTGGTCCGCGAAGCGGCGCGAGCACGCGGCCTGGTACAGCAAGGCGTTCGCCGGTCTCGGTGCCGTGCGCGCCCCGGTGGTGGACCCCGCGAACGAGCACATCTTCCATCAGTACACGCTCCGCGTCGAGCGCCGCGACGGGCTCCAGGCCCACCTGAAGGAGAAGGGGATTGGGCACGCGGTGTACTATCCCATTCCGCTGCACCTCCAGCCCTGCTTCGCGCACCTCAAGTACGCGGCCGGCCGCCTGCCGCGGTCGGAGCGGGCGGCGCACGAGGTGATTTCGCTGCCCATCTATCCGGAGCTGACGGAAGCGCAGAAGCAGGCGGTCGTCGACGCGGTGAAGAGCTTCTACCGGTGAGCCGGCTGAAAATCGGCGTCATCGGTGCCGGCGCCTGGGGACGGAACCACGTCCGCACCGTCGCCGGTCTGGCGGACGGTGAGCTGGCCGCCGTGTGCGACACGAGCGATGCCACCCGGCAGAAGCTGTCGCGTCAATATCCGTCGACGCTCGTCACCGGGGACGTGGACGCCCTGCTGCAGGCGAGCGAGGCAGTTGTCATCGCCGCGCCCGCCAAGGTCCACGCGGACCTGGCCCTGCGCGCCATCGCGGCGGGGAAGCCCTGTCTCGTCGAGAAGCCGTTCGCGTTGTCCGTGGCGGATGCGCAACGGGTGGCTGAGGCGGCCGTAGCACGGAAGGTCCCGGTCCTGGCCGGCCACCTGCTGGTGTACCACGCCGCCGTCGAACGGCTCAAGGCGCTGGTGCAGAGCGGGGACCTCGGCAGGATCTATTATCTATACGGCCTCAGGGTCAACCTGGGGCAGGTCCGGGCGGACGAAAACGCGCTTTGGAGCTTCGGTCCTCACGACGTCTCCGTGGCCCTGGAAGTGCTAGGGGAAGCCCCCGTGCGTGTGGCAGCCCAGGGCCACTGCTACCTCCAGGCTCATATCGAGGATGTGGTCTTCCTGACCATGGAGTTCGCGAGCGGCGTCCTGGCGCACGTCCAGCTGTCGTGGCTCGATCCTCACAAGGAGCGGAAGTTGACGGTGGTCGGCGCATCCAAGATGGCGGTCTTCGACGACATGGAAGCCCGCGAGAAGCTCCGCATCTATGACAAGGGTGTGGAGCGCCCGCCCGAGTACGCTTCGTTCGGTGAAAGCCTGTCCATCCGGGAGGGGGACATCTTCATTCCCCGCCTTCCCAACGTCGAGCCCCTCGCGGCCGAGCTCACGCATTTCGTGCGGGTGGCGCGCGGCGTGGAAGCTCCGCGCGCGAGCGCGCA
>DATBCM010000368.1:0-8297 GCA_036270455.1 Gemmatimonadales bacterium
CGTGTCCCAGCAGGACGTCGAGACCCGGGCGTTTGCGGACGAGTCGGTGAAGAAGTTTCTTGAAGGGAAGGCGCAGAAGAAGGTGGTGTACGTGCAGGACCGGCTACTGAACGTCGTCGTCTAGAGGTATCTCGCGACCAGGTTTCCCACGACGTAGCCGACGCCCGCGACTCCCAGTCCTACCACGAACATGTCGAGTCCGGAGCGGAAAATCCCGCGCCCCGTAAAGAACGACCGCGCGGCACCCACGCCGAAGTGGGAGGCCATAGCCAGCCCGAAGGCGGTCCAAACCGCGGCCTGACCGGTGAACACCAGGAAGGGCGCGACCGGAATGAGGGCGCCGACGGCGGTGGAGACACCGGTGACCCACCCTTCCTTGAGGGGCGTCGAGCGCGCTTCGGCGATCTTCAATTCCTCCCGCACCTGCTCCTGGAGCGCGCGCTGCGGATCCCGCATCACCTCGGACGCCAGGCGGCGCGCCTCGGCGCCGGCGATGCCCTTGGCCTCGTAGACCAGGGCCAGCTCCTCTTCCTCGACCTCCGGCATCACCCGGATCTCTTCCTTCTCCATCGCGATCTCGTGGGCATAGACCTCCTGCTCGCTCTTGGCGGCGAGGTATCCCGACGCGCCCATCGACAGGGCGTCGGCGATCATGCCCGCGACACCGGAGAGGAGAATGACGTGCGGCTGGACCGCGGCGCCGATGACGCCCGCCACGAGCCCGAAGTTCGCGGTCAGTCCGTCATTGAATCCGTAGACCACGTTCCGGACGAACCCCCCCGACTCCGTCTGATGCCACGGCTCGGCGCTCTGGCCCGCGAGCCCCGCGAGGGTCTGCGCATGCTCCGCGGATTCCTTCGCGAGGGTGAGCGAGACGTCGCGGGCGTCACCCGCCGTCGAGGTCTCGTGGAGGTCCATGTAGCCTTTGACCTCGCGGCCCTCTTCGCGGAGGAGCAGGGGGAGCAGGAACGCCGGCCCGATCCACCGGCCCACCTTCGCCTTGATCCGCGCTTCGAACGTCGGCGGGGCGAGGGTGTCGGGCATCCGATGGCCATTGTCGTTGAGGAGCCTGGCCCAGAGCAGAGTGTGCCGCTCTTCGACCAGGGCGAGACGGGCGTAGACGTCCCGCTTCTTGGCGTCCCGCTCGACGGAGGCCAGGACGTTGTACAGGAAGGCGGCATCCGATTCGTCCTGCCAGTGCTCGAGCCAGAGCTCGACTGTTTCCCGATCAGGCATGCCGGGAAGCTAGCCGGAAACCGGCTAAGTGGAAATGACGTAGTGACTTAAAGCGCCGGGAGCCGATAGCCGTCCCCTCCGTTCAATGACGGGCCTCCACAACACCGGCGGGTACGGCTCCCAGCTCCCGGCCGACGCATGCGACGCCGTAGGCCCCACACGCATCATAGGTTACGGGAGATGACCATCTCACTAGCCGTTTCCGATGTCCTGGTAGCCCGCGCCAAGACCGGCGACCCGGAAGCCCTCGAAGGGCTCTATCGAGCCTTCGAGACTCCGGTCTATAACCTGGCGCGGCGAATCCTGAGGAACGCCGAGGACGCCGAGGATGTGCTGCAGGAGACGTTCCTCGAAGTGGTGAAGAGCATCGGTGCGTACCGGGGCGACGGACATCTCTGGGGCTGGGTGCGGCAGATCGCGTCGTCGAAGGCCCTGATGAAAATCCGCCGCGAAAACGTCCGGGCGGCGGATGAGTTCGATGAAACGACGGCGGCCGGATCGCCGGCCCCGGCGGTGGGAACGAACCTGGATCTGGAGCGCGCGCTCGAGCACTTGAGCGAAACGGGGCGCGCGGTGGTGTGGATGCACGACGTGGAAGGCTATACACACGAGGAAATCGCGGACCTGATGGGCAAGACGGTGAGCTTCTCGAAATCTCAGCTGGCCCGGTCGCATGCGCGGCTGCGGAAGCTGCTCGCCGTGGAGCCGGAGGCGTAAATGACACACTGCACGATGGACGACCTGCTGGCCGTCAGGGCCAACGAAGGGTCGGTGTGGGCCCGGAAGCACCTCGAGTCCTGTGAGGTGTGCCGGAACGAACTGGAGGCGCTGTATCAGCGGGTGGCCCAGCTCAAAGCCCTTCCGGTCCGCTCCCCGGCGCGGGACCGCTGGCCCGAGATCCGGGCCGGCGTCCTGGCGGCCCGGCAGCGCCGGCACCGCCGGTGGGCGGCGTGGTCGATGGCGGCGGCCGCGGGGCTGGCGGGAGTCCTGGTCTTCAACCCCTTCTCGCCGCCGCCGGCCAGCGCGGACCTATCGCAGGTGAAGGCGCAATCGGCCGCGCTCGAGAGCCAGCTCCAGGCGCCGGAGACCGAGGGACGCGTGGTGTCGGGGCGCGACGCGGCGCTGATCGCTCAGCTCGAGGATCGGATCGCGCAGATCGACGGGGCGCTCGCGAACCAGCAGGCCGCGGCGCAGAGGGATGCCCAGCTCGAGCTGTGGCAGCAGCGAGTGAATTTGATGAACCAACTGGTCCAGGTCCGCGTCGTCCGGGCCTCTTACGTGGGGCTCTAGGGCTCCGGAGGATGTCGCACATGAATCGCAAGTTGCTTCTTCTCTGCACCACCTGCGTCCTGCCGGGAGTTCTGTCGGCACAGGAGCAGCCGAAGCCTCGGCGCGCCGAGCCGCGACCGGGGGTCATGACCTACAGCTTCTCGGGCAACCACGCCCGGATCGGCGTGGTGGTCAGTCGCGGGGCCGACGCGGACTCCGACAAAATCGGTGCCCGCATCGCTGCGGTGACGCCCGGCGGACCCGCCGCCAAGGCCGGAATCAAGGCTGGTGACGTGATCACGAAGTTCAATGGCGTCTCCCTCGCCAACGTGCGGTCCGAGGATTCGGATGAATCGGGTCCCGGAAATAAACTCATCGAGCTGGCGCAGGCCCTGGATCCGGGTGACACGGTGCAGGTGGAATACAAGCGTGGCTCGGATGCCAAGAAGGCCACGATCGTGGTGGAGGACGTGACCTATTCGGTAAACGGGAACTCCAACAACGTCTTCGGCGACCGGGGATTCAGTCTCGCCATACCCAAGGTGGAGATGACGCCGTTCCCCGATATGCGGATGCCGTCCCCCCTCATGCAGGGCTGGGGCTCCGGCGAAGGATTCGGGATGGAGCTCTGCTTTGGTGACGCCTGGTGCAACCTCGAGCTCGTGTCTCTGAACTCGGATCTCGGAGACTACTTCGGCACCCGCGACGGCGTGCTGGTGGTGAAGGCCTCTGAAGACTCACTCCTGCCGCTGAAGAGCGGGGACGTCATCGTCTCGATCGGGGACCGGAAGCCGACGTCGCCGGCCCAGGCCATGCGGATCCTGCGGTCGTACGACTCGGGCGAGACCGTGAACGTCGAGATCATGCGGCATCAGAAACGTCAGACCATCAGCTGGAAGGTGCCGAGTCCGGAGGATCGGGAACGCGGGCGGATGCGCCGCGATTCCAAGAGGCGTACGGAAGAAGGCGCCATGCGTGAGCGGATGATGCGGCCCATGCTGGCCCGCGCACACAACTCTCTCGTGGTGATCTGAGGAGGACCTCGGGGGCATGGCCCCGGTGCTGGCGGGGGCTCCGTTTCGGACGGAGCCCCCGTCGCGTTCTCAGGGCCCGCAGATCCCCGGCCCTCCCGTCTGGGTGGCGATGGCGGTGTGGTCGTCCCCGCTGGTGTTCCCCGGCTGATCGTCACTGAAGGTGATCGAGGCGAGCCCCGTGGCGGGCGCCACGGAGATGCCGAAGTCGTCGAACAGATCGCGATTCCCGCTGCAGGTCACTCCGCTTTCACACACTCCTCCGAAATGGATCACCGGCGTGGCCGCGACCTGCGTGAAGGAGCCGCCGGCCGTCGCATTCAGGTTCTGCGCGAAATACACGAACCACGCGGCGGACGAGGGATAGTTGTCAGGGATGGTCTGGCCGTCATAGAACGACGTCCCGTACCACACGATGTTCAGCTCGCCCGGGGCGCAGGCGACACTCCAGGGCATCACAGCGGTTGCCGATGGCGCCTGGTTGACTTGAACCGGGGCACTCCAGGTCCGGCCCTGATCGGTCGAGAAGCTGTAAAAGAGGTTGTGGTTGTCGTTGTAGACGGCGTACACGGTCCCGGCCTGGTCCACGGTGGCGTTGATGAATTGGTGCCCGTAGTCCACGGAGGCATTGGGATTGATGTACACGGGGTAGTCCGTGAAGGTATGTCCGCCGTCCTGCGAGACCGCCATCCAGACGGCGTGGAAGTGAGAGGACGTGCCGACCGCCTCCATGGCGTTCGCGATCCCTGAGAAGGTCTGATAGATGATGTGCGTCTTCTGGTCGATGACCAAGTTCCCGGTCGAGTTGTCGTTGAGCAGGAACAGGTGCGAGGGGTCGATGGCGGATCCGGGCTGGATGAAGGTCGTGCCGGCGTCGAGACTGCAGTTGACGTCGATGTTAAAGGTCGCGATGTCGTGGTAGGAGACGCACACCTTCGAGGCCCCATCCGCCGCGATCCATTCCCGGTCGTCCACCGGAACGGTGGCGCTCAGGACATTCTTGCTCCACGTCTGTCCGCCATCCCCGCTGGTCGAGACGGTGACATTGGCCAAGGAGAGCGTCGCCACATACACGTTGTAGGTGCCCGTAGCGTTCACGGCCGTGGCGACGCCCACGTCGACGTCACCACCCCCCGGCGCTATCCCACCCGCCAGCTGGGACACCTGGTCGGGGGAGACGAGGGCCGTGTAGTGCTGGCCGCCGTCGGTGGATTTCCACGCGAGCGTGCCGGCACCGAGACCGAGCTCCGACGCGACGTAAAAAGAGCCCATGGGGTCGGCCCGGATGGCGGGTTCCGCGGCTCCGTTGACGCAGCCCGGTGCGCCCGGGCAGGTCGTGCCCGGCGCGGCGCCGAGCTCGAAGTTGACGAACGCGAGCGATCCCGAGAGGGCGCGGCGCGCCCCGTCGCCGCTCATCCGCCGGGCCTGGGAGGAGGGTGTCAGCCCCGAGTCGCAGGAGCCGAGGAGCAGGGTGGAGCTCAACAGGGCGACGCCGACGGCAGCCTTCATTGGAGCCTCGTCTCAACGGGTTGCGCGTCCAAACCGCAACTTCCGCACAAGAGATCTCGGGCTTGACCCTGTGGCGGTTCGCGCATCAGGTGCGTCAGGGGCGAGACGTGACGGGGTGAAGCAGCGTCGGGTATTGACACGATATATCGCCAGATATATCATTACGACGTATCGTAAGACCGTTCTACACGTAATAACGTCCAAGGAGCAACGATGCATCGTCACGGGAATTGGGGTGGGTTTTCGTTCGAGTTCGGACCCAAAGTGTTCGGCTTTCGCGCCGGTCACCGCGGGGGCAGGCGGCAGTGGTTCGGCTCCGGAGACATGAAGTACGTCATCCTCCGGCTGCTCGCGGACAAGCCGCGGCACGGCTACGAAGTCATGAATGAGCTCGAGGAGCGGATGCACGGCTGCTACTCGCCGTCGCCCGGCACGGTGTACCCCACGCTCCAGTGGCTCGAAGACGAAGGCCTGGTCAAGGTGCAGGAAGTGGCCGGCAAGAAGGTCTACGAGATCACCGATCAGGGTCGCGCGTTTCTCGACGAGCACAAGGACGTGGTCGAGGAGATTTTTGACCGGGTCAAAGACGCGGTCGACGACGCGCTCGGCGGCGCCATGGCGGACGTGAACCGCGCCCTCGGACGTTTGATGCGCACGGCGGTCCGCACCAGCTGGAAGGCCCGCGACGAGGCAGTGCGGAAGCGGGTGGCTGAGATTCTCGAGAAGGCTCAGGCTGAGCTCGACGGACTTGCGCACTGACAAAGAAAAGACGCCGGCCTCGCACTGAGGCCGGCGTCTTCGTTTCGCCCCGCGGTTCTTAGAGGCCCTGCCGGCAGCCGCCTGAGCCGGTGTTGATCCAGTTCATCTGCACCAGGAAATCCTTCCCACCGATCTTCACGTTGGCGGTCGACCCGTTGGACGAAGCGTAGGTCGTGCCGAACATCCAGGCGCACTTGTCGGCATTCTCGTTGCCGCGACGGTCGAACCAGGCGTTCAAGTCTTCGTCCGTCGTCGTTTCCTCGGTCTCGTGCGCCATCGTGTTCACTTCCGCGTCTGCCGCCGGGTCGTTGTTGGGAGACCCGTTCAGGGCCGTGCACGCCGACGGGAACGTCATGTCGTAGGGCATGGCCGAGTATTTCACGTCCTTGCCGTTCCAGGTGAAATGGCCGTGATAGGCGCAGTACTGCGTCCCGAACCCGCCACCGAGGTTGATGTTCGGGCCGGTGAACACGTGGTAGAGCGTATTGGGGTCGTAGGTGATGGCGCCCGAGTTCAAGCCCTTCACCACTTCGCCCTGCAGCTGCGCGTCGGACACGGTGGCGGCCGGCGCCGAATTATCGGCCCAGTACTGGGTATAGGTCACCGAGTTCTGGATATGGGTGCCGGTGCCGTCGAAATACGTGGTATTGATGTTGAAGTACGACGAGCCGCCCAGGTTCCGGAGGAAGAACCCGATCAGTGATCCGTCCTGGGAACCCGTTCCGGTGGTGCCGGGCGTCGGTCCGCCATTGTACAGGACGCTGGTGCCCCAATAGACGGCTGCGACCTTCTGCTGGAAGATCACGGGGCCGCCATGATACTGAATGCCGGTACCACCCGGCTTGTTGCCCCCTCCGCCCACGCCACCTCTCGCATCCATCAACGTCCCATCAGACGCGACGGCCTGACGAGTCTTGAAGATCCCGGTGACTGGTTGCTGCTGCTGGCCCGCTGGAGAGGCCGCGCTCGGGCCGGTGGTGGAGTCACTGCATCCGACGACGAGCAAGGCGCCGCCGATCATCACGAGAGGTAGACGGACTCGCATGCGATTTTTCTCCCGTTGCAGAAGTGGACTAGGGCGAGGTCATGCGACAATACGGCCGTCAACGACTTGCGGCAACCTCGGCAGGACGAGTCTTGGCGGAGCGGACGGCCCAGAAGACCGGCCACGCGAGCAGCACCACCGCGAGTGCGATGACACTGTTGTGCGTGTCCGTGGTAACCGCCGCGATCAAGAAGACGATAGCTCCCGTCAGGGCGAGCGACCCCGTCCAGGGATGCCTCGCCTGCCACGGACGGTCCAAGGCCGGCTCCTTCTTCCGAAGCCCGAAGTACGACAGAAATGCCAGCATGTAGTTGAACACGATGAAGAAGGCGCCCACCGCCAGCGTCCGTTCGAACGTTCCCGTGAGCAGGAAGGCCAATGAGGCGACGGTCCCGACGGCGAGCCCGGTGGTCGGCGTGCCACCCGTATTCACGCGCGTGGCCCAGCCGGCGAACAGGCCGTCTTGCGCCATCGACCGGAAGATGCGTGGGGCGGCGAGCATGTAGGCGTTGATGGTGCCGAGAATCGACACCATCACCAGCACCCGGATCACGGCGCCCCCCCGGGCACCAAATACGATCGCCGCGGCGCTGCCCCCGACGAACTTGTCTCCGGCCATGGCACCCACCGGAATCAGCCGCAGGAAGGCGATGTTCAGGACGATATAGATCGCGGTGATCAGCGCGATGGCCCCGAAAATCGCGCGCGGAATCACCCGGCCCGGGTTCTCGATCTCTTCCGATGAATAGATGACGTAGTAGTAGCTGTCATACGTGAACACCACGCCTTGCACCGCGAGCAGGAGCGCCGTGGCGAGCTTGAGACCCGTGGGTAAGGCCGCCGCTGGAGCCGTTCCGCCGGCCGGTGGCGTCGCGACGAAACACGCGACGATGAGGGCGATGAACGCCAGGGTCTTGATGAGGGTGGTGACCTGCTGGATGGTCGATCCCCAGCGCACGCCCGACCAGTTCAGGGCGCCGAGGGTCAGGATCACGATCGCGGCGATGAAGACTTCGTGCCCCGCGACGGAGGGCACGAGAACTCCCAGGTACTCGCCCACCACGATGCCCAGGGCCGCATTCGCCGCGCAGATGCTGGCGGCGTCGGTGTAGCCGAGCAGGAAGCCGGCGAAATCCCCTAGCCCTCGCTGGGCGAAGGTGTAGAGGCCGCCCGACCGGGGGATGGTGGTGCCGAGCTCGGCAAAGATGTCCGAGCAGATGAAGCAGTAGATCCCCCCTGCCACCCAGAGGCCCATGATCCATGCGGCACTGGGCAGGTACGTCGCGAGGTCGCCGGGCGTGCGCAGAATGCCGGCGCCGATGGTCCCGCCGATCCCGATGGCGAGACCGAAGGCCAGGCCGAGAACGCGGAGGAGCTTGCCCGGACTGGCGCCCGGTCTAGCGATGACGACCCCGCAGCTCCTCGAGGGCCCGCTTCACGAAGACGCG
>DATBCM010000369.1:0-4204 GCA_036270455.1 Gemmatimonadales bacterium
GATGCGAAGGGATGTGTCGCTTCCCTCAGCCTCCCAATCGCTTCCGCTCGATAGTCCCGCGCCGGCCCGCGTCCCGTTCCTCGGTCGCCTCAGGCTCCCGTTTCATTTCTGCCGGGGACAGTTCAGCCCTGAGCCACACGCCCGGCACCGGCAGCGTCACCTGCGCCTCCTCGAAGACGCGGACCCTCTCGTGGGTCGCTTCGAGCAAGGCCAGCCGCCAGGACGACGTGGTGTGGTCCACGGACCGGAGCGGAAAGGCAACGTAGTTCCCCACCCGGCCCACGACACCGTTCTCGATGATGTCCGTGAGCGGCCGGCCCTCGGGATCCCGCAGCTTGGCCAGCGCGAAGAACCGCTCGGCGGCGTCCCCCGCGGCGATGATGGTCGCTGAGTAGTACGACAAGTGGGTGGCGATGTGTTCGAAAATCCGGCCCTCCACGGCGGGATCGGGCGCACCTGATCCGAGCACCTGTTCCAGGTCACCGTGGAGGGCACGATCGAGTAATGCACGACGAAGGGCGTGACCGAACCGGCGCACCACGTCGCGCGTAGCGAGGTTGGGAAGCCGGAAAGGCACGAGCAAGGCAGGCCGGGCCCGCGGCGCCCGCTCGATGACGCGATACCGGGCCACCGGCTCCACCACATGGTAGGTGAGGACCCCATCGGCCCGGGTGTTCCGCACCGTCCGGATCACGGCATAGGCGGGCGCTTCCTCTCCTTCGGTCACGCTGATCGGACGGCGGCGGAGTGACTCGGTGGCCCGCATGGTCCGCGACGCCAGGAAGTGCACCGTCTCGCCCGCCGACGCGGCAACGTCGGTGACGACGAGCGGCTCGAGGGGCGCGGCATCCACACCATCGCCCACCGCCCAGGCGGCGACCATACGCGGCACGATGTGGAGCGCGCGCTCGCGGGTCGCGCCTTTGCGACGCCAGCGGCCATCCGAGATCGCAAGCCGGGATTCGTCCCCCGGTCCCACCGAAACGCTGTGGATCACGTCCCCAGCCTCGGTGCCCAGGGACTGCCAGACCTGCTCGAGCTCATAGATGACGCCGTAGCGCATGATGCCGCGGGCCGCCGCTTCGTCGGGAGCCGTGATCAGCTCGGCGTCTTCCGGCGCGATACCGATGCGGGTGTAGCGGATCACCTGGCCGAGCGAACCGCCAGGGGCGGGAGCCGTGGTGGCGGGAGCCGTCTGGCCGGGAGCCGTCCGTTCCGACGACGTCGCACCTTCCTCTCCCGCGGATAGGCCCTTCGGAGCCGCGAGGGGGATGGGGTCGTCGGAGAGCGAGCGGGCGTCGAGCTCGATGGTGTCTTCGTTCCTGAGACCGACGCGGAGACGGAGACGCCGGCCGTCGTGCTTGGGAATCTGGACGACGCCGTCGGCATCGCTCACCCAGAACCCGGCGGAGCGATTCGCGGCATCCAGGACGGTGACGGGCACGCCCGACAGTGCGGCGCCGGTGTCCTGGTCCACAATCCGGAAGGTCCAGCTATCCTGCCACGAGGAGGCCATGCCGGAGAGTGGTGCAAGATCGGAGCCGAGGGCGCGCTAGGTCGCTAAGTCGCTAAGTCGCTAACTGTTATGCCATTGGGTGTCGAAATGGTGCCGCGAAGGCGTTCCCCGTTTTGCAAGGAGTTCTGGCGGGTCTTGACCACCGCCACTTGACGATATAAAGTACTTGACAGTGATCGCTCCCGAACCCCTCGCCGATCGCGCGATCGAGAACCTGCGCTACATCCGGGACACGATGACCCGCTCGTCATCGTTCACCGCCGTCCCGGGGCTCGGCCAGGCCATCATCGGAGTGACTGCGCTCGGTGCGGCCTGGCTCGCGCACCGGCAACAGACGACGCTCTCCTGGTTGTCGGTCTGGCTCGTGGAAGCGGTGCTCGCGCTGGCCATCGGCGGCGTGACGATGGTACGAAAAGCCCGCGCGGTGAAAGATCCGATGACGACGGGACCGGGACGGCGCGTGTTGCTCGGCTTCCTGCCGGCGTTCGGATCGGCGGCGGTGCTGACCGCACCCCTGGTGCTGGCGGGAGTCCCCGCCCTGCTCCCCGGCGTCTGGCTCCTCTTGTACGGAACCGGCGTGGTCGCAGGTGGCGCGTTCTCGGTCCGCCCGGTGCCGTTGATGGGGATCAGTTTCCTGGTGGTCGGCACTGTAGCGCTGTTCACGCCGGCCGCGTGGGGAGATGCCTGGATGGCGACGGGGTTCGGTGGACTGCACATCGTGTTCGGCAGCATCATCGCGCGGAGGTACGGTGGCTAAGTCTGGAGCAGCGAGAGCGTCGAAAGCCGAGGCATCGGCGCCGCTGACGGCGGCGGCGCAGGCGGCGGAGCTCGACCGGCTCATTCATGAAAAGATGCGGCTCGGGATCGTGAGCGCGCTGGCGAGTCACGAGTCGCTCAGCTTCAATGAATTGAAGCGCGCCTTGCAGACGAGCGATGGCAACCTCAGCGTCCACGCGCGCAAGCTCGAGGATGCCGGGTACGTGAGCTGCACCAAGACGTTCGAAGATCGCGTCCCGAAGACGGTCTACCGGCTCACCGCCCTGGGACGGAAAGCACTCGAGCGGTACGTCGACCACATGGAGGCGCTCATCCGGGCCACCCGCGCCCCCTGAGCGATTTTTTTTGGCTCTCAACTTTGTATCTCAAAGTGCTCTGCACGTCGCCATCATCATGGATGGCAACGGACGCTGGGCCACCCGCCAGGGACTCCCCCGCGCCGCCGGCCACCGCGCCGGCGCCGATGCGGTGCACCGGACCGTGGAAGCGGCGGCCGGGCGGGACATCCGCCAGCTGACGCTCTATGCGTTCTCATCCGACAACTGGCGCCGTCCTCTGCCGGAGGTGCTCGCCCTCCTCTCGCTTTTCGAGGAGATCATCCGGGCCGAGACGGCGAACTGCCTCTCCAAGGGCATTCGCCTCTCGATCATCGGGCGGCGCGACCGGCTGCCTCCCCGCCTGCGCGCCGCCATCCGCCGCGCCGAGCGCACCACCGAGCGCGGGCGCCGCCTGCACCTCCGTATCGCCATCGATTACTCGGCGCGCGTGGCCATCGGGGACGGCGGGATTCTTCCCGACGTCGACTTGCTGATTCGCACCGGGGGCGAGCGGCGCCTCTCGGATTTCCTGCTGTGGGAGTGCGCGTACGCCGAGCTGCTCTTCCTCGATACGATGTGGCCCGAGTTCGACGCGCAGGAGCTCGACCGCGCCCTCGACACGTTCCATAGCCGGGAGCGCCGCTTCGGCGGACTCCCGGGGGAGAAGGCCGGATGAAGACCGAAACCGCACTGCCCGCCTGGATCCTCGCGGGCGCACTGCTGGTCGGCATCGCTGCCGATCAGCTGCTGCGCAGTGTCCCCTGGGGCGTGAACGTCACCATCTGCACGACGCTACTGGTCGTCGTCGCGGCCACCTTGGTGAGGTCCCGCGCAATCCCCGTGAGCAAGGAGACGTGGTGGCTCGCGCTCACTACGCTGCTCCTCGCCTTCGCCTTCGCGCGGCGGGATTCGCGGGCGTTGGCGGCGTTCGACCTGCTGGCGCTCATCGTCACCCTGGGCCTCACCGCCGCAACGCTGCGCGGCGTCCGGCTGGCCCGGCTCAACGTGCTCGACCAGGCCGTCCAGGTCGCCGCCACCGCGGCCTACTCTCTGGTCGGCGCGCTCCCGCTGGTCGGACGGGTCGCCCACTGGATGCAGGAGCCCAAGTCTGCCGGCTTCTCCCGCGCCCGCGCCATGGTCCTTGGCGCCGCCATCGCGAGCCCCGTCCTTCTGGGGTTCGGCATCCTGTTCGCCAGCGCCGACCCCGTCTTTGCCGAAGCGATGCAGGGGATCTTCACCATCGATCCCGGCGTCGCTCTGTCCCACGTTTTCCTGGTCACGTTCTTCACCGGGATCACTGCGGGCTTCCTCGCCTGGGCTATCCTCCGTCCCCTCGCCATCCCGTCCCGCCTCCCCACCCTCTTTCGGTTCTCCGTGGGCGCGGTGCCCGTCAACACCGCCCTGGCCCTGACGGCCGGACTCTTCGCGCTTTTCGTGTCGTTCCAGGCGGGTGAGCTCTTCGGGGGGACGGCGTGGGTCCAGCGCGCGGCCGGCCCCAGCTATGCGGAGTACGCGCGATCGGGGTTTTTCGAGCTGCTGGCGGTGGCCGCCCTGGTGCTGCCCCTCCTGATCATTGCCGACCGTGCGCTGGGCC
>DATBCM010000370.1:0-5390 GCA_036270455.1 Gemmatimonadales bacterium
CGAAAAACAAGCCGTCAGGTCACTCGCAGGTCGGATCCTTCTCCATCTGAACGGTCACGTGCCGGATCTTCAGCTGGTCCATCCGCTCCTGGACCGCCTCGAGGATGCGCTGATTGTCCCCGGGGTTCTGCACCACCAGATGTCCACTCAGGGCGACCACACCGCTGGTGACAGTCCAGACATGCAGGTCATGGACCGAGGTCACACCGGGGACGCTCGCGATCTGATCGTGCACGTGTGACAGGGAGATGTGCGCCGGCGTGGCCTCGAGCAGGATGTCGACACTCTCCCGCACCAGCCGCCACGACCCGTTCACGATCAGGAGGCCGATCCCCACCGAGACGATCGGGTCGGCCAGGGTCCAGCCGGTGGTCAGCACGACGACACCGGCCACGATCGCGCCCACCGAACCCAGCACGTCCGACAGCACGTGCAGGTACGCGCCGCGCTGGTTGAGCGAGTGGTCGTGGCCGTGATGCAGGATCTTCGCGCTGACGAGATTGGCGGCGAGGCCCACCCCGGCGATGACCAGCAGCGTCCCGGCGTGAATCTCCGGACGGGTGGTGAAGCGACGGAAGACCTCGATGCCGATCCCCACGGCGATCACCAGCAGGACCGCGCCATTGATGAACGCGGCGAAGATCTCGAGCCGCACGAGGCCGTAAGTGCGCTCGGGCGTCGCGGGCCGCTGGGCAAGCCGCGCCACGACCACCGCCAGGCCCAGCGCGGCGACGTCGGCCAGCATGTGCCCGGCGTCCGCCAGGAGCGCCAGCGAATGGGACGCCCATCCGCCCACCGCCTCGGCGACCATCACAACGGCGGTGATCACCAGTACCAGGGCCATCCGTCGCGCACTCTCGTGACGGCCGGGCGCGTGATGGACGCAGGTGACGTCGATCGGTAGGGTGGTCGGCGCAGCCATGTTCGAAAACATATAGCTTTGACCCCCGGTATGCCGGACTCCGCGCTTTCCACGCTCGGCCTGCGCCTCGCCGCCGTCCTGGGCTTGGTCCTGGCGAACGCGTTCTTCGTCGCCGCCGAGTTCGCGCTGGTGGCGTCACGGCGAACGCGCATCGACGCCATGATCGCCGAAGGGGACGCCCGGGCCCGCACCGTGAAGCTGGCCCTGCAGTCCATCGACCGGACCATCTCCGGAACCCAGCTCGGTATCACGCTGGCCAGTCTCGGATTGGGGTGGATCGGCGAACCGGCGATCGCCGACGTGCTGGCGACGCTCTTTGGAACGCTGCCCGGACCGTACAACGTCATCGCGACGCACTCGGTCGCCGTGGCCGTGGCGTTCGTGCTCATCACGTACCTGCACATCGTCCTGGGCGAGCTGGCGCCGAAGGGCCTGGCCCTGATTCACCCCGAGCAGATGAGCCGGTGGCTCACCGGGCCTTTGATGGCCTTCACGATGGCCACCAATCCGTTCATCTGGCTGCTCCGCTCCTCCGCCAACGGCATCCTGCGCCTCCTGGGCGCCGGCCGGCCCTCGGAGCGCGAGCGGGTCCACTCGCCCGAAGAGATCCTGATGCTGGTGGAGCAGAGCGGGAAAACCGGCACCATGGATCCCGGGGATGCCCGGCTCATCGAGGGCGTGTTCGAATTCAGCGAGAAAAACGCGCGGGAGGTCATGACCCCGCGCACCGACATGGTGGCGCTCGCCGCGGACCAGACCGTCGACTCGGCCGCCGACACGGTGGCGCAGGCGGGGCGGTCCCGGTACCCCGTGACTGGGGAGTCGCTCGACGACATCGTCGGCGTGGTCCATGCCAAGGACATCCTGCGCGCGCTCCGGTCCGGGGGGGCACAGCCGGTCTCGTCGGTCGCCCGGCCCGCGTTCTTCGTGCCCGGCACCCGTGAAGTGGAGGACGTGCTCGCGGACATGAAGCGGAAGAAGGTCCACCTCGCCGTGGTACTCGACGAGTTCGGAGGCACCGCGGGCCTGGTCACCATGGAGGACCTGCTGGAAGAGATCGTCGGTCAGATCTACGACGAGTATGACCGCTCGGAACCCACGCCCGCTGGCGCCGGGTCGGTGATCGCGGGGTCCACGCCGGTGGGCGACGTGAACGACAGCTACGCGCTGACGCTCGATCCGGGAGACTACACGACCATCGGGGGGCTGGTGTTCGGCGCGCTGGGCCGCTTGCCGAAGGTGGGAGATCAGGTCCGCCTGCCCGGCGTGACCTTCGAAGTCGTGTCGATGGAAGGACGGCGCGTGGGCCAGCTCCGGGTCCAACCAGGCGCCCCGCCGGCCAAGCCCTCCCCAGTTTAGCTCCGGCGCGCCATCCGCGCCGCAAGATCGATGGCCGCGCGCATTGAGCCCGGGTCCGCCTTGCCGGTGCCTGCGATGTCGAACGCGGTGCCATGGTCCGGTGAGGTGCGAACGAACGGGAGTCCGAGCGTCACGTTCACGCCCTTCCCGAACCCCGCGACTTTGACGGCCGTCATCCCCACGTCGTGATAGGGCGCGAGTACCGCGTCGAACTCCCCCCGGAGCCCGCGCACGAACACGGTGTCGGCGGAAAAGGGGCCGAGCGCGCCCAGGCGTTGGGCGGCCGGCAGCAGGATCCGCTGGTCCTCATCGCCGAAGAGCCCGCCTTCACCGGCGTGCGGATTGAGGGCGCAGAGCGCCAGCCGCGGAGCCGGTATTCCGAACCGGTCTTTGAGAGCCCCGAGCACAGTCTCCCCGACCCGCACCACGCGGTCCGTCGTGATCTGGCTCAGCGCTTCCCGCAGGGGCAGGTGGGTGGTCACCAGCGCGACGCGCAGGGCCCCCGTGACCAGCATCATGACCGTTTCGGTGCCGCCCGTCAGCGCGCCGAGAAACTCGGTGACGCCGGGATAGCGGTAGCCGGCCCGGTGGAGGGCGCCTTTGTGCACAGGCGCGGTGACGACGGCATCCACTTCCCCCGCACGTGCCAGCCACACCGCGCGCTCGATGGAGCGGGCCGCGAGCCTGCCGGCCGCCAGCTCTTTTTCCGGATCGCCGGAATCCCCGATCCCGAATCCCCAATCCCCCACTCCGAGGCGGGAGCGTGCGGGGATCTTGGCCAGGAGGTCATCAGGACCGACCAGCACGATGTCGGCGGCGGGAGGCGCCTGCGCCAACGCCAGCGCCACGACTTCGGGCCCGATGCCTCTCGGGTCGCCGAGCGTGAGGGCCAGCCGGGGACGGGACGAGCTAGTTGCGGACGTCGACGTACGTGGCGTGACGAAGCTGATCGATGTAGTGGGCTTCGGCGAGATCCTGGGCGACGCGCGACTTGATCGTCTCCTTCACGTCTTCGAAGGTCACGTCCCCCTCCGCCTGGCGGCCGGTGACGTCGATGACCGCGAACTTGGGACGCGGAGAGTTGGCGCCCACCACGATGACGGGCTTGATGCCGGGCGTGGTGTCCGAGGTGACCGCCTGCACGTACTCGGGGGCGATCGGGCTCTGCCCGGTCAGGGGTTCGTTCTCCACGAGCTTCTGTTCGTCCGGATCCGAATACCGGGCGGCCAGGGAGTCGAACGACGCGCCGTTCTTCCACTGCCTGTCTACGGAATCGGCCAATTGGCGCGCCTTCTGGATCTGCGCCGCGGAAATGACGGGAACAATCAAGATGTGCCGGGCCAGGAGCTCGGCGGGCTGCACCCGCTCCACCTGGATGATGTGGAAGCCGAACTTCGACTCCACCGGCTGGGAAACGTCGCCCGGACGGAGCTTGAACGCGGCGTCTTCGAAGGGCTTCACCATCACGCCGCGCCGGAACCACCCGAGCTCCCCACCCTGCACGGCGGACGCCGAATCCTGGGAGAACTTCCGCGCGAGCGAGGCGAAATCGGCGCCGGCGCGCAGCGCTGCATAGAGCGAGTCCGCGAGGTGCAGCGCCGCCGCCCGCGCGGCCGAGTCGGGCTGCGGCAGAATGACGAGCTGCCGGTAGGAGATATTCGCGGGCCGCTTCCCGACGTCGGCCTTGTGCTCGGCCCAGAACGCCTGCATCTGGGCGTCGTTGGGCGGAATGGGACGCAGCTTCTCGGCCTGGCGCAAGTTCTCGAGGAGGCGCGACACCAGGATCTGCCGCCGCTGGTCTTCGGACACCTTGCGCCGCCACTCCTCGACGGTGGCAAACCCGGCGATGTGAAGCTGGCGCAGGAACTCGTTGGGGTCGGGAATCTGCGTCTTGACCGACTTCACCTGTGCTTCCACCTGATCCAGCACTTCCTGATCCGTGACCTTGATGCTCGTGTCCCGCAGGGCCTGCTGCACTTCCAGCTCCTCATTGATCATCTGCTGCAGGATGCGCTTGCGTAGAGCCGACCGGCCCGCGGAGTCGGTCGGTAATTGTCCCTGCTGCGCCGACACCAGCAGGCGCTCTTCGACCTCGGACGCGAGGATCGGGTGATCTCCGACCACCGCGATAATGCGATCGAGGGGCACCTGCGCCGGCAACGCGGCCGGCCCGAGGGCCAGCCCTGCGATCAGCGAAAGCGCGAGGCGGCGAATCAACTAGTGCGCTCCTTGCGGCTTGGCCGGGATGGCGCCGGGAGCGGGCGCCGGGCCGGGGGCGGGCCGCATCGGGGGCTGACCCGGAATGGCACCGCCCGGCGTGGGTGCCCCGTTCGCCGGGCCATAGGAGGCCCGGTCGGACTGCGCCTGCTCGGTGGCGCGCGCGATGCCGGCGGAGTTCAGGCTCCACGTACCCGAAGCCCGGAGCGTGGCCGCGAGGAACGGCGGAACGGCATAGAAACCGCGGCGGTGGCTGACGACGTCGGTCAGGTAGGCATTCACGTGCGCGGCGGCGATGGCGCTCCGCGCGTCGGTCGAGCCGGCCGAATCGCGGAACAGCGCCGGGGTGATCTGGATCGTTTCCTCGATTTTGGCGAGCGACGTGTCGTACGCCGCCTTCACCGTCTCCCAGTCTTCGCCGGTGAGGGTGACGTGAGCCGAATCCGCCTGCTGGAGCAGGATGTCGCGAGTGGAGAGCGTCTCGAGGACCAGCTTGAGCTGGGTGTCGGTGGCACCGGGGATCGTCGACGACAGCGAAGGATCGAGCGCGCGCAGCCAGCGCACCAGGTCCTTCACCCGGAACGCCCCGCCGTTGTACGCCACGAGCTTCGTGGTGTTGTTCTCGGCGCCGTCGGCATCCTGGAGCGCGGCGCGCGCCGCCGCGAACGCGCTGGTCTGCACCGAGAGTTGGCGCTGGGCCCGCAACCGCGCGATGTAAATGGAGTCGAAGGTCTGTTCGACCCCCGCCTGCACGCCGACCATGAACGAGTCCCGGATTTCCGAGAGGGGCGGACGGCGGATGATGTGGAAGCCGTACGGCGTCTGCACCACGCCGGTCATCTCCCCCGGCGCGAGTTTCCAGGCCGGTACTTCGAACGGCGGCGGCAGGGTG
>DATBCM010000371.1:0-2843 GCA_036270455.1 Gemmatimonadales bacterium
TGACCTGGTTCCTGTTCGGCCGCTTCGGGACCCCGGCGTTGCTGGGCATCCTGGGCCGGCAGTCCATTGCGGGTACGCAGAACACTATGACGCCGCACCCGGCGTTGCAGCCGGACTTCTGGAAGGCGCCGATTGCGGCGCTCAAGGCCGAGACGGAGTGGTTCCGGAAGGAAGCCCGGGAGGTGTTTGAGCTGATTTCGTTGCCGGTGCTACAGGTCCTGGCCGCGGGGCTGAACTTTGCGGTGGTGGTGATTCTCGGGAAGCCGGTGTTCGTCCTGCCGTTCCGGAATCTCGAGCAGGTGCTGGCGTCCACGCCGCAGCTCGGCCGCAGTGAAGGAGCTGCGAAGCACCAGACGACGGGGGCGGCATGAACGCGCGGCGGCTGGTCGCCGCCCTGGGTGCGATGGTCCTCCTCGGGTGCACGCAGGGCGATCCGGAGACCCGGCAGGCCGCGTCCACGCTGGTCATCGGCATCGACGTGTCCGGCTCGTTCCGGGATTCCAAGTTGTACGACGACGCGGTGGACTTCGCGTCGCAGTACATCGTGGCGCATCTCCAGGGTGCGGGGGGCCTCAAGGTGCCGACCGCGCTGTTCGTGGGTTCGGTGGGCGGGTCGCGGGCGGGGGAGCCCAAGGCCTTCCACCCCATCAACGATTTCCAGGGGATCTCGGCGGAGCAGGTGGCGGCCAATATCCGTACCTGGTTCCCGCCGACCGACGAGTGGACCGACTTCAACGCGTTCTTCGCGCGCGTTTCGGGGATGATCAAGGAGCGCGGGCTGATACTCGCGCCCATGAACGTGGTGGTGCTGTCGGACGGCGTGCCGGATTTGCCGCCGGGGACGCATCTCGCCAAGGGCGAAACGCCATATCAGCGGATTGACCTGCAACCGCTCGAGTATCTCTCCCGGAGTGTGACGGTGCGGTTGCTCTACGCGAGCCCCACCGTGGGGGACGAGTGGAAGCGGCAGGTGAAGCGCAAGCGGGTCCGCATGTGGACCGAGGAAGGGCAGGTCATGACCGGGTGGCATGCGCAGTTCAAGGCCGGCATGCCCATCGATCAGCAGACCGACTTTCTCAAGTGGGTGAAGGACAACGTGGACTTCCGGGTCCGCGGGGGCAACATCTTCTAGCGGCGGCGCGCGCGGGGGGTAGCTTCGGCCGATGACCGAACGCTCCCCCTCGCTCGCCCGCGTCCTCGGCTTCAAAGACCTCGTCCTCATCGTCGTCGGCACCGTGATCGGCTCCGGGATTTTTCTGGTGCCGGGGAAGGTGCTGGTCGCGTCCGGTGGCACGGTGGGCGCCGCGCTCCTGGTGTGGGTGATCGGTGGGGTCCTATCCCTCCTCGGCGCCCTCACCTACGGCGAGCTGGGCGCGATGAAGCCGGGCGCGGGCGGGCTCTACACCTACCTGCGCGACGCCTTCGGTCCGGTCGTCGCGTTTCTCTATGGCTGGACCGCGTTTCTCGTCATCGCGTCGGCGTCGGTCGCGACGCTCGCGCTGGCCGGCAGCGCGTACGTCTCCCAATTCGTGACCCTCTCCCCGCTGGGCGCGAAAGGCTTCGCGCTGTTGCTCATCGCGCTGGTTGCGGCGATCAACGTCCGCGGCACGCGCGGGTCAGCGAACGTCCAGAACTGGAGCACGGGCATCAAGGTCGCGGCCCTGCTGGTGATCAGCGCCGGCCTCCTGTGGTCGGGTCACGGTTTCTCGAATGGCGGGGCATTCTGGCCGGCGCGGTGGAATGGCGCGTTGATCTCCGGCATGGGGGTCGGGATGATCGGCGTACTCTGGGCCTATGAGGGCTGGCAGTACGCGACCTTCTCGGCGGGGGAAACGGTCGACGCTCAGCGCGTTTTCCCCCGCGCCATCGGTCTGGGCACCGCGGCGCTGATCGGGATCTATCTGTTCGCCAACTTCGGATACGTGGCGGCCCTTGGCCCCGCGGGCGTTGCGGCGTCGGACAAGGTGGCCGCCGAGGCGGTGGGGCAGGCGGCGGGGGCGGCGGGTCCGGTGGCGGCGAAGCTCGTGGCGGGGGCGATTCTCGTGTCGGTGTTTTCCGCGATGAACGGGCTGACCATCACGACGCCCCGGATGTACTACCAGATGGCGCAGGACGGCTTGTTCTTCAAGAAGCTTGCGGAAGTGCATCCGCGGTTTGGAACGCCGGCGGTGGCGGTGGTGGTGGGGAGTCTGTGGGGGATGGTGCTGGCGGCCTGGGGGACGTTCGAGTCGCTGCTCACGTACGTCGTGTTCGTCGGCTGGATTTTCTACGGTCTTGGAGCACTCTGTGTGGTCGTTCAAAGGCGCCGGGAGCCGGGAGCCGTACGTTCCTTTCGCGTGCCCGGGTATCCGTGGACGCCCCTGGCCTTTGTGATTGCCGCGGCGGCGATCGTCGCCAATACGATCATGACGCAGCCTGGGAGGTCGGCGCTCGGCATTGCGGGGGTGCTCACGGGGGTGCCGGTGTATCTGCTTTGGAAGGTGGCCTCCCGTCGACGGGTTTGAATGCGGAGTGTGGAGTGCGGAATGCGGAATTAGCGTCAACGACACGAGTACCAAGATTCCGCACTCCGCATTCAACATTCCGCATTCGTTTTCGGCCTCTTGCGCCCCTCGCAAACTGCACAGTAGTTCTATCCAATGGACACTCTCCTCCTCGACCTCCGCTACGCCCTTCGTGCGCTCAGGCGCACTCCCCGTTTCACGGCACTCGCCGTCGTGACGCTCGCTCTCGGCATAGGGACGGCCACAGCCGGGTTCGGGATCCTCTATCAAGTACTGCTTGACCCGCTCCCTGGACTGCGGGATCCGGGGCGGATGGGCCTTGCGTGGTTCGCCGTGAAG
>DATBCM010000372.1:0-4275 GCA_036270455.1 Gemmatimonadales bacterium
ACCGAGCGCCGACGGCGCCGATCCGTGGCGGCATTGGCCACGATCCGCATCAACCAGGGACCGAACGGCCGGCGCGGATCGTACTGCTCCAGCTTGACCAGCGCCGAAAGGAAGGCGTCCTGTGCGGCGTCGTCGGCATCGTCGGGGTCCCGCAAGACCGCCCGCGCGACCCGCCGGGCCTGCGCCGCGTACCTGTTCACCAGAGCGCCGAACGCCTCCCGGTCGCCGGCCAGCGACCGGGAGATCAGCTCGGCCTCTTCCCGGTTTTCTATACGCGCACCCCCTACCTGAGGTTGGGGATCACGGGATATCGGCACTCTTCACCATTCCCCGGCGGCTCAGCGAATACCATGCGAATACCAGGGCCAGCCCGAACGCCAGGACGGCCAACGTGATGCTCGTCACCTGTGGGAACAACAACAACAGCACGCCCATTCCGGCCGCGAGCCCCGCCGCCGCCCACCCCAGCCGCCGCCGCAACCCGCCCGCGACCTGACGCAGGGTCACCATGCCCTTGCGAGCCCGCTCATACGGGGACGGCTGATGAGGGACGGCGACGGGCTCGACCACGCCGGCGTCGGTGAGCCGGGGCGGCAATCGTTTGCGCGCAACCATGACGACCTCGCTCGACCCCGCCGTGTCACGGTGGAACTGCTCGCACATTTCCGTCGCCAGGCCCTCATCTTCGACCAGCACATCCAGCTCGTAATTCGCGAGCAGGCTCGAGACGTTGATGTTGCTCGACCCCACGCGGACCCAGCGCCGGTCCGCCACGAGCGTCTTGGCGTGCAGCATCGGTCCCTGCCACTCGAATAGGCGCACGCCGGCGTGGAGCAGGTCCCGGTACCCGATGCGGGTCATCGCCCGCACGACCGCGATGTCGGTCGCCCCCGGAACGAGAATCCGGACGTCGACCCCATCGCGCGCCGCATCGACCAACCCCGCGAAGAGCGTGGCCGGGGCAACCAGGTAGGCGTCGGTGAGCCAGAGCCGCTCGGTCGCGGTGGTGAGCAGGAGACCCACCGCCCGCCAGGCGCGCGCCCCCTCCGGTACGCCTTCGACGACCCGCACGGCCGTCGTGCCAGCTTCCGCGGGCGAGCCGTTGAACTCCGTCGCGGGCAGGGGATCGCCGGCTCGGCGCCAGACCCGGCCGAAGGTCGCGTCGAGGCCAGCGGCGGCGGGACCCCGGAGGGCGATCATGGTGTCCCGCCAGGGCTGGCGACCCCGGGCCGGGTCACCCGCCCACTCGTTGCCGATACACAGGCCCCCGACCATGGCGCGGTCGCCGTCCACCACCACCACCTTGCGATGGTCACGCCGTAGAAGATGAAAGGGGCGGCCGCGGAAGAGGGGATTGAAGGCCCGGACCTCCGCACCGGCGCGTCGCAACTTGTTCCAGTATGCGCTTGAGGTGCCCCAGCTGCCCAGCGCATCGTAGAGCACGCGGACGGCCACGCCCTCGCGCGCGCGCTCCGACAGCGCGTCCGCGAACCGGCGCCCGGTGGTGTCGTCGCGGATGATGTAGTTCTCGAAATGCACCCAGCGCTGGGCTTCGCCGACGAGCGCCAGCATGGCCTTCAGCGCGCGGGCGGAGTCCGTGTGCAGCGTCAGGGTGTTCCCCGGAATGGGCCGGGTGCCGGTCACGCGGTCCAGGGCCCGGGAGACGCCGGCGCCGTCCGGGGTCACGGCGCTAGGCCGATCCCCAGGCCGAGCGTCCGCTCGATGGGACGGAGGGCGCCGATGACGAAGGCGATGTGATCATCCAGGGGAACGCCGAGCTCCTCGGCGCCCCGGCGCACGTCGTCGCGGTTCACGCCGCGGGCGAAGGCCTTGTCCTTGAGCTTCTTCTTCACCGAGGAAACCTCGAGGTCCGACAGACTCTTCGACGGGCGCACCAGCGCGCAGGCGACGAGGAATCCGCAGAGCTCGTCGACCGCGAAGAGCGTCTTCGCGAGCGGAGTTTCCCGCGCGACGCCGGTGTAGTCGGCGTGCCCCAGAATGGCCTCGCATACGGGGTCCCCGACGCCGCGTTCCCGGAGCAGTCGGACGCCCCAGCTCGGATGCTCCTCGGTGGCGGAGTGGGCGTCGTTCGGATAACGCTCGTAGTCGAAATCGTGGAGGAGTCCGGCCAGCCCCCAGGTCTCTTCGTCGGCGGAAGACTGCCGCGCGTACGCGCGCATGGCCCCTTCGACCGCGAGCATGTGCTGCCGGAGGGACGGGGAGGCGGTGTACTCCTGCATCAGGACCAGGGCTTCGTCGCGGGTCATGAGCTCACATTCCAGCGGTCGGCCCACAGCTCGGCCATCAGCACCGGCCACAGCTTGCGGGCGTGATTGGAGCGTCCCTGGCGGTGCTCGGCCCACAGGGCCGTCACGCGCTCACCGCCGAATCGGGGGGCGGCGAAGTACCGGTCCGCCCGGTCCCGGAGGGCGCCGTTCAGCCAGGACGCGACGGGGACCGAGAGGCCGCGCTTCCGGCGATCGATGACGTACGCGGGCACCAGATCCCTCGCTGCTTCCTTCAATATCGCCTTGGTCTCCCACCCCCGCACCTTGCGGGCCGCGGACACGGGCAGCACCAGCTCGAGGACTTCACGGTCGAGGAAGGGCGCTCGCGCTTCGATCGAGGCCAGCATGGTGCCCCGGTCGACCTTCACGAGCAGGTTGTCCGGCAGATAGGTGAGAAAGTCGAGCCACAGCACCTGGTCCAGCTCGGGGGCGGCGGGGAACGCGCGGAGCAGCTCGCCGAACGTCGCGACCGCATCGGGGGTCGGACCCAGCGCGCCGAACCAGGCGGCGTGCCGCTCGAGCAGCGGACGATCCGCCGACCCCACGAATTGCTTGAGCAGGAATTCGATCGTGACTTTGCCAGCGGAGGTGGGCCACCGCCGCACCGCCCCGGCGAGCAGCGTCCGGATCGGGGCCGGCAGGCGTCCGTAGATCCCGGCCGCTCGATGCCCCAGGTGCGTCGGATAGCCGCCGAACAGCTCGTCCGCGCCCTCACCGGAGAGCACGACCTTCACGTCCGCTCGCGCGGCCTCCGCGAGGAGAAACGTGGGCAGGATGGCGGGGTCTCCCACCGGCTCGGCGAGGCGGGACGTCACCACGTCGAAGGCCCGCGACAGGGACACGTCGTCGGCGGACACGTTGTGGTGGATGGAATGAATGTCCCGCGTCACCGCCTCCGCGAAGTCGCTCTCGTCGTAACCCGGCGCCGCGAAGCGCGCGGCGTAGGTGTGGATGCGCTGGCCGGGCCGGGCCCGGGCGACGGCGGCGGCCAGGAAGGATGAGTCGAGCCCGCCGCTCGTGAACACCCCGATGGGGACGTCCGACATGAGCTCCCGGCCGACTGCTCCGATCAGGACGTCGCGCAGCTGGTCCGCGGACTGGAGCCGGTCGGCTCCGTGCGCCGCCTCCGCCGCGCTCCAATACGTGCGCACCGATACGCCGCGGGCCGACGCTTCGAGCAGGGAGCCGGGCGGCAGCTTCGCGATGCCGGTGATCAGCGTATGGGGAGCCGGGACGTAGCCGAGGGCGGTGTACAGTCCGGCGGCGTGCCCGTCGAGCCGGCGGGGTTGATCGGGGAAGACGAGCAAGGCTTGAACTTCTGATGCGAACCTGAGCTCGTCGTCCACCACGGTCCAGAACAGCGGTTTTTCGCCGGCCCGGTCGCGGGCCAGAATCAGGCGACGATCGGCGTCATCCCAGATGGCGAGTCCGAACATCCCGTCCAACCGGCCCACGGCGCCGGCGCCCGCGCGCTCGAAATGCGGGACGATGGTTTCGATGTCGCCGGTGGAGCGGAACGGATAGCCCCAGGCCGTCGCCTCACGCCGCAGACCGGGCGCGTTGTAGATCTCGCCGTTGCACACCATCCAGATTCTGCCGTCGGGACTCTGAAACGGCTGGTCTCCGGTGGTGAGGTCCATGATGGCGAGCCGGCGGGCGCCGAGCCGGGCGCTGTCGTGCCCCACGATTCGCTCGCCATCGGGGCCGCGGTGCGCGAGGGACAGCGCCATCGCCGGCAGGCGATCGGGGTAACGAAGGGGACGCCCGCTGAGGGAAACGACTCCGAAGATCCCGCACATCTAGGGCGCGCCGGGCCGGCAGGGACCGTAGGCGGCGAACCGGGCGTCCTCCCCCAGCAGGGGCAGGCGCCCATGGAGGGTCGAGCGGACGTCACGGTCACCCGCGCGGGCGAGGAAGACGGTGGGGAGCGGGCAGTGGGAGAGCAGGTCACGCCAGGCGTCGGCGGCGAGCAGCGGGGATCCGGGAA
>DATBCM010000373.1:0-2491 GCA_036270455.1 Gemmatimonadales bacterium
GAAGGTTTGCCACCCCTGAGAGTCGCTGGTCGTGATCGAGGTCGAACGCGCCCGCGGGCGGGTGCCCCGGGAAGAATCCGCCGGTGACGGTCCCGTACCCGTAGGCGTGGTTCAACGCCACGTTCAAGTATCCGGAAACGGGGCCCGGCGGCCGCAACTCCACGACGCCTTCGATACCCGTAATCCGCACGTGCTGAATGTTCACGGACGTGGTGATCGCGGACCCGGGCACCGTGTTGTCATCGATGCCGGGATCACTCTGCTTGTGATAGGCCGACAGCTTGGTGACGACACCGAACGGGTAGCGGTGCACGAACCCGACCTCGAAGAAGTGGTCCCGCTCAGGCAGTGTCGGCTCCGCGGCCACGCCCCCCTGGGCGTCGCTCGTGATGGCCCGCAGGTCCTCCACGTTGGTCGGCAGAAAGAGGCGTCCGTAATAGACCCAGAACGTGTTGGCGGGATCTGGGAAGAAGCTCAACTTGATCCGTGGCGAGAGCTGGTGCTGGTTGCCGGCAAAGGGTGCCTTATGGTTGTCGTAGCGCGCCCCGGCCCGGATCTCCCAGCGGTCGGAGGGAGCGATTGCCGTCTGGACGTATCCCCCGACGTCACTGCCGTTGAGGCCGGAATTGGCCGCCGGGCCGGGGTGGCCGGCAGAGTCCGTGGTGCTGAAGTCCTCGTGCCCGCCGGTGAACTGCGCCAGCGCGCCCGCCTTGAACTCCAGGCCGTGCTGAGGCCGGATGGTGTAATCGGCCTTCAGCCCCGCCGTGTGGAAGTTCCGGTCTTCCTGCAGATTGTACGGTGTCGTGGTGTCCGGGTAGAAAATGAAGGACGGTTGGTCCAGCGCGCCCGGCGTGTAGCGCAGGGAACCGTCGCGGTAGAACGCCCCCAGAAAGACCTCATTCGCCTCCTCGACGTCCTGGCCAGCCGTACGGTGCCGCCACCCAAGGTTTACGAACCCGTTGAGGTCCTGCTGGTGGTCGTCTACCGACGCACCCCCCGTCGAATCGAAGGGCACCTGGAAGCTGGTCCGGGAGCGGCTCACGTCGAGGTTGACGACATCCCGGTCTGTCGGCACCCACTGCACCTTGCCGAACCCGAACAGGTCGGCGCCGTGATTGTGGAAATTGACGGCTGCGCCGGTCAACGTGTCCAGGACCACGGGTTCCCGTCGCATGTCGGTCACTTGGCCCGTGCCGGATAGGAAGAATCCGAATTTCCCGACGTTACGGCTCAGCGAAAGGGCTTCCCCGCTCGCGCCGAACGACCCCACGTAGCTCGAGGCATCCACGTGCAGGGCGCCGGTCGGGATGCGAGTGGTGACGTTCACGATGGCGGCGTTCTTGTTGCCGTACTCCGCGTCCCACGCCCCGGTCTGAAAGTCGATCTGGTTGACGACGTTGGGATCGAACAGCTCGTTCAAGCTCCCCGAGATACCCGAAGGCACCGGAATGCCGTCCACATAATAGGTGTACTCCGCGTGCTGGCCGCGGATGTGGACCTCGCCCGTGGGAGCGCGCGCCGCGCCCGCGATCGACTGCTGCAGGATCTGCGATGTCGTGTTGGTCGGCGCGCCGTGATAGTCGTTCTGCTTGAAGATCTGATCGCCGGTGCGAGTGTCCACCGCCAGCGGAACGGACGCCGTGACCGAAATCGCCTCCAAGTTCACCGGCGAGGGCGCGAGCGCGAAAGTGAGCACCGTGGTGGGGGCCTGGGAATCGAGCGTGTAGGCGCGGTCCGCCGGGCGGTAACCGAGATAGCGGGCGGAAATGGTATACACGCCGGGGGCCAGGTTGTGGACGATGAATCGGCCGAATTCGTCGGTCGTCGTCACCACCACCACACGGGCACCTTGCAGGATGCGGACTTCCCCACCCGGCAGGGGTTTATTCGATGCGCTGTCGACGACCACGCCTGCGATGTCGTCACCCGCAGTGGCCGATGCGCGAGAAGAGCCGGCGGCCAACAGCACCACCAGGCCCAGAATAATTCCACGAAACATGGGACCTTCCTCGTCCTGAGCTCAAAAAGTGCGGACCGCGAACGGCGCGGCCCGGACAACCGGATGCGCGCGAATCCGCCTCTGACAGCGGTTCACGGACGTCCGGTTGTGCGCGAGTCCCCGAATGACTCGGGGGTCGTACGGAGCTAGGCGAGGAGCGGAGGTGCGCGGGCGAGGCGGCCGAGAAGGCGGGTGACCCCTCGCGGGAATGCGCCGTCAGGGACCGCGACTGCGTGGGTCGGAGGCTCCGGTAGCGGAACGAGGTGGCTCGCGCCGACCGGCTGGAACGTGGAGAGGAACTGGCAAAGCGCGCACTTGTCCGGGTGAATGGGCGCGCAAGAAGAACTGGACCCCGACTCGATGTGAATCGGTGTTGTGGGGCGGGCGTCGAGCCGGGCATCGGCGAACGCCACGGTCGCGGGGAGCGCGACCTGCAGGAGCGTGGTAAACGCGGCGACGAGCCGCAGGGAGCGGGTCCTGGTCATCCGGGGA
>DATBCM010000374.1:0-2987 GCA_036270455.1 Gemmatimonadales bacterium
CGTAGCCGCGTACATCGGCAAGGTCGGGACGCGGTCCATGACCATCAATTTCGACGTCGTCTGGGGTGCACCCCGCTTTCTGGGGGCCACCGGCTGGCAGGTGCTCGTCTGCGTGGACCGGCAAACCCTCAAGCCTCGCGCCCTGCCGGAGGCCATGCTCCAGGCCCTCGCTCCCCACACTCTGCCGCCCGAGGCCGCGCGCGCCGCGCTGGGCGTTCGCGCGCCCTGAAGACCTCCGTCCTGGCAACGGCCCTCATCGGGCTCGCGGCCTGCCGCGGCGGTCCGCCGTCAGGCACCATGTACGTCCGCATCCAGCGCCCCACGAAGGACTCGACCGTGTTCACGGCGACCGACGCCGTGCACTTCTGCCGGCGGGGAGGGGTGCTCTTCGACGCCGTCGCTGGCGCCAACGGCGTCCTGGCCTGGGTCAGGAGCTCCACCCCACTTACGACGGGTTCGTTTCCGCTCCTGGGCCGGGGGGACAGCTTGACGCCGCGGGGGGCCATCGTCGCAGTGCGCTTCATCTGGCACGACGTGGCGCACGGATTCCCGGTGGACTCCGGGACGTTGACGTTGACCGCGGCCGGACGCTGGTACCGGGGACGCATTCAGGGCTCAGGAACTGATTTGGGGATCGCGATGCGGGGGACGGTCGACATCACGATCGACTCGATCAGCGCCCGGCCGGACACACTTGCCTGTGGAGCGCAGCAATGACGGTCAGGATCGGCATGATCGGCACTGGCTTCGCCCGGCGCGTACAGCTCCCCGGCCTCAAGCTCGTCCCGGGGGTCAAGGTGACGGGCATCGCGAGCGGGAAGCGCGCGAACGCTGGACTTGTGGCCAAGGATTTCGGAATCCCGAATGTCTTCGCTGACGGCGTGGAGCTCGCCCGTTCGGGAGTCGCGGATCTCATCATCGTGTCGTCCACGCCGGACACCCATCTCCGGTTTGGCCTCGCCGCGCTGGAAGCAGGGCGGCACCTCCTGCTCGAGAAGCCGACGGCCCTCGCCGCTCCGGAGGCGCTGACCCTGTGGGAGACCTCGGCCGCGCGCCCCAGACAGATCGCGTGGATGGATCACGAGCTCCGGTATGAACCGAACCGGAAGAAGATCCGCGAGCTGATCAAGTCGGGGGCCATCGGAGAGGTGCGGCACATCGAGATGGCCCTGCGTCCCTATCTCCGCGGCGACGGCAGGCCGCAGGCGATCAACGCGCCCTGGAACTGGTGGTACGACGCGGGGAAGGGCGGCGGTCTCCTCGGCGCCGTCGGCTCGCACCTGATCGACCAGTGCCGGTTCTGGACCGGGAGCGAAGTCGTATCCGTGGCCGGCGTCACCGAGACCTTCACACGGCGCCGGAACGACGAAGCGGGCCATCCGCACCCCGTCACCGCGGACGAGTTCTCGAGCTGGATCATGCGAATGGCGTCGGGTGCGGTCGCCACGCTCACGCTCTCGTCGGTGGCGCATCATGGCGGCGGCCATTGGTGCCAGATCACGGGGAGCGAGGGCACCCTGGTGCTCACGGGGGAACATCAACTGCACGTCGGGAAACCCGGTGGTCAGCTGGAGGACATCACGCAGACCGACGAGCTCTGGGAGAAGACCACGCCGAACAACATGTGGGCCCGGTCGTTCGTGCGCCTGATGCGGGACTTGGTCCCCGTACTCGGCGGCGCGCAGTCGTCCGGCACCCCCGCTACCCTCGAAGATGGCTGGAAAATTCAACGGATCATGGACGCGGTACGCGCCGGAGTGGGTGCCCGGTTAGATTAGGGCTGTGGAGCAGACGTACTTTCGGAAGGGCTTCGGACTCAAAGGGGCCATCGAAGGCACCCTGGCCGCGGACTACCACAGCCGCGTGGTGGATCGCGTGCGCGCGTCGGATTACCGCCTCGCCGTCGGCGACCTAACCTTCCGCCGGCCCGCGAATTCGGCTTCTGCTATGGCGTGGACCGCGCCGTCGAATACGCCTACGAAACCCGCACCAAGTTCCCCGACGCCCGGGTCTTTCTGGTCGGCGAGATCATTCACAACCCGCACGTCAACGCCAAACTCCGCGCCATGGGCGTGGAGTTTCTCCACCGCCCCGACGCCGGGGAGTTCGATTTCTCGGGCGTCGTCGCCACCGACGTGGTGCTGATGCCGGCGTTCGGGGTGACCGTGAAGGACTTCCAGCGCCTCCGCGACCTGGGGTGCGTCCTGGTCGACACGACGTGCGGGTCGGTGCTCAACGTCTGGAAGCGCGTCGATTCGTACGCGAAGGACGGGTTCACCGCGCTGATTCACGGCAAGGCCTACCACGAAGAGACCAAAGCCACCTCCAGCCAGGTGACCAAGTACCCCGGCGGGCATTTCATCGTCGTCCGCGACATGGCTGAGGCCCGGCTCATCTGCGACTACATCGAAGGCACAGGTCACCGGCAGGCACTCCTCGACAAGTTTGCGAACGCCATGTCGTCGGGGTTCGAGCCCGATCGCGACCTGGAGCGGATCGGCGTCGCCAACCAGACGACCATGCTGTCGGGTGAGTCTCTGGCCATCGCGGGCGAGGTCGGGAAGAGCATGGCCCGCCGCTACGGCGAGGGTACCCTGGCCCAGCACTTCCGCACCTTCGACACCATCTGTTCCGCGACCCAGGAGCGGCAGGACGCGGTGCTGAAGCTCATTGCCGAGCCCCTCGACCTGATGGTCGTGATCGGCGGATACAACTCGAGCAACACCACCCACCTCGCGGCCATCTGCCACGAGCGGGTCCCGACGTATCACATCGAGGACGCCGAGGGGATCGACCCCGAGGCCGGGACCATCCGGTTCCGCCCGGTGGGGGCGAAGGCCGAAGAGACGAAACGCGGCTGGCTGCCCCCCGGGGCGCTCGTGGTGGGTGTGACCGCCGGCGCGTCGACGCCGAACAACAAGATCGGCGAAACCATCGAGCGCGTCGCGGCGACCCGGGGATTGGCGCTCGCATGAAGCAGTTCCACC
>DATBCM010000375.1:0-3327 GCA_036270455.1 Gemmatimonadales bacterium
GACGCCACTGCTCGACGTTTTTGCTTGACGTCTTGCGCTTTGAGATACCTTGTCGTATCGTAGATACTCATGGGTATCGTCAAGAAGCAGCGTCGGGCGGAAACGCGGACCCTCCTGCTCGAGGCGGGATTGAAGCTGATCTCGGAACTTGGTCTCGAGCTCGCGTCGCTTGACCAGGTGGCGGATGCGGCCGGATTCACCAAAGGCGCGATCTACCGTCAGTTCCGGTCCAAACCGGCCTTCATCCTGGCCATCTTCGAGCAGTACGCAGCGGTCGCCCGGGCTGGAGCCGGTGCCCGGCAGGCTCCCTGGTTCATCCCGCTGACCCTTCAGTTCGCCTCGCACGCCATGCGGGACCCACTTCTCCGGAGGCGCTTCGCCGTGGTCCTGGCGGAGGCTCCCGACGGCACCACGCCCGATGGCCAGCTCCTGAGGGCGCTGGCCCGGGTGCTCCCGCCGCCGCCGGCGTGAACCCGATCGGAAAGGAACTCAATCCGCGCCGACGGGTTCCCGCTTGGCCTGAGGCTCCCGGACCCCAAGGTTCCGCTCGATTTCCCGCGTGAGGTGCATCGAGCAGAACTTCGGCCCGCACATGGCGCAGAACTCAGCGCTCTTGAAGTACTCCGAGGGGAGCGATTCATCGTGCAGCTCCTGCGCCCGCTCGGGGTCGAGCGAGAGCCGGAATTGCTCTTTCCAGTCGAAGGCGTACCGGGCCCGCGAGAGCGCGTCGTCCCGGTCCCGGGCGCCCCTCCGGCCCCGGGCGATGTCCGCCGCATGCGCCGCGATCTTGTACGCGATCACACCCTCCCGCACTTCTTCGGCGTTCGGCAGGCCGAGGTGCTCCTTGCGGGTGACGTAGCAGAGCATGTCGGCGCCATACCAGCCGATCATCGCGGCTCCGATGGCGCTCGTGATGTGGTCGTAGCCGGGCGCGATGTCCGTCACGAGCGGACCGAGCGTGTAGAAGGGCGCCTCATGACAGATCCGCTTCTGCCGCTCGACGTTCATCTGGATCTGGTCCATCGGGATATGCCCGGGTCCCTCGATCATCACCTGCACGTCCTTCGCCCAGGCCCGCTCCGTCAGCTCGCCCAGCGTGTCGAGCTCCGCGAACTGTGCCTTGTCGCTGGCGTCGGCCACGGACCCGGGCCGGAGCGCGTCGCCCAGAGACAACGTCACGTCGTACTTCCGCGCGATGTCCAGGATCTTGTCGAAGTGCGTATAGAACGGGTTTTCCTGGTTGTGATGCGTCATCCAGTAGGCGTGCAGCGAGCCCCCGCGGGAGACGATGCCCGTGACCCGGCCCAGGGCCAGGCCGACATAGGCACGCTTGATCCCGCAGTGGACCGTGACGTAATCGACACCCTGCTGGGCCTGGTGCTCCACCATGCCGATCAAGTCGTCGGCAGTGAGGTCCTCGACCTTGCCGGGTTCCTGTACGGCCTGGTAAATGGGCACGGTGCCGATCGGCACCGGAGACGCGTCGATGATCGCCTGGCGGATGGCGTCGATGTTGCCACCGGTGGAGAGGTCCATCACGGTGTCGGCGCCGTAGTGGACCGCGTGATGGAGCTTGTCGAGCTCTCCTTCGATGTCGGACGTCACCGCCGAGTTGCCGATGTTGGCGTTGATTTTGACTTTGGCCACCTTGCCGATGGCCATGGGGTCGAGCCCCTTGGCGAGGTGGTTGACGTTCGCGGGGATCACGAGGCGGCCACTCGCGACCTCGGCGCGGACAGTCTCGGCGGGCAGTTCTTCGCGTTCGGCCACACGCTGCATCTCTCGCGTGACCTCGCCCTGGCGGGCGAAATGCATCTGCGTAACGACGTCCATGCTGACTCCCTCCGCCGGTGTTAACCGGGTCAGGTTCTAAGGGTGTAATCTCAGCCTGCGGATTGCAGGCACCCCCGTCAGGGCTGAATCTACCTCGGCTCCTACTCTACCAGCAGAGTGGCAATCTCCCAGGGACGAAGCGTCAGGGACACACTCCGGCCGTACGGTGAAAGCGCCAGCGCCGGTCCCGGGTCTTCCAGGAGGGTGGCGCGCCGTACCCGCTTCACCGCGCGCCCGAACGAGATCTTTGTGCTGGTCGCTTTCCCATGCCATTCCACTACCCGCAGCACGAGTCCCGGCACGTCCTCCGCGCGCTTCACCGCGGTGATGTAGACGTCCGGCTCCGACGGCACCGCCACCGACCACGATTTGCCCGCGGCCCCGGCGTGCACGGACGTCGCGACGGCGATCATCGGGACATTGAAGGCCTGTCCTTCGCGCTCGGTCAGGCCGGCCTGCCAACCACCCCCGTGGGGATAGATGGCGTACCGGAAATGCTGCGGGCCCCGGTCGGCCAGAGAGTCGGGCCAGAGGGGCGAGCGGAGCAAGGACAGCCGCAAGCGGTGACCACGTGTGTCCCACCCGTACTTCGAGTCGTTCAAGACGCTGACGCCGAACGCCGAATCCGACAGATCACCCCATCGGTGTCCCGGGTGTTCGTACTTGGCCCGCTCCGCCTGCGTCGACGGACTGGTGGGCTGCCCGATGGCGCCGTAGCCGATCTCGTAGGTCGCGCTGTCGGCCGTGACGTTCCAGTCGAATGCCGCCTTCAGGAACTTATGGCGCTCGTGCCAGTCGATCTGGTTGTCGATCTCGACGTAGGGTTCGCCGCGCCGGAGAACGATCCGCTGGGTGATGTGAGTGCCGTTCCACGGCTTCTCGAACTCGATCCAGCGCTCGACGGCGTCCCCTCCCGCCCGGAGCGCCTTCACGGAATCGATCGTCCAGAGCTTGCCCGTGAATCCCGTGTTCCACGCATCCCACTGCGCGGGCTCGTCGACCAGGAGCTGCAGCATGTTCGCGCGTCCCGAGTCCGCGACGGCCTCATGGTGCGCTTTGCGGTCGTAGAGATGGACGATCTGCCCGGTCTTCGGGTCGATGTCCACCGACAGGAATTCGTTCTCGAGATGCGTCCGGGACCCGGCGAAGGACCGGTCGTCCGGAATTCTGCCCGCACGGATCCAGAACACCGTGGCGCCGAGGGACGGCACGTCGGTGGCCCGGAAGCGTAACGAGTCTCCGTGAACCACCGCGGGCTGGGTCCGGCCGCGCTCATCGGCCGCGACCAGAGGCCCGGAGAGGCCCCGCAGTCCATCGTCAAGTGCCACCGAAACGAATCCGGTTCTCGACCAGGAGGACGGATTGAAGACGGTGACGGGGACCCCGCGCCCGCGGGTGTCGAGCCGGCCTGAGAGATCGCGCGCCGAGCGGTCGCGAATGGCGGTGCCGGCGGCGGCGACGGAGTCGTAGGTCGCCATGGCATCGAGGTAGATG
>DATBCM010000376.1:0-2035 GCA_036270455.1 Gemmatimonadales bacterium
CAAGCGCCACTTCATGGGTGGCCACGGCATCGTCGGGGGCCATATCCCGCTCGCGGCCGGCATCGGATTCGGCATCAAGTACAAAGGCGGGGATCAGGTTTGCCTCTGCTACTTCGGCGAGGCCGCCGTGAACATCGGCGCCTTCCACGAAGCCTTGAACATGGCGGCCGTCTGGAAGCTCCCCGTGGTCTTCATCTGCGAGAATAACCGGTACGGCATGGGCACCGCGTTCGAGCGGGTGGCGGCGCTCACCGACGTCGCCGAGCACGCCCGGAGCTACGACATGGCGTCCGCCGAGGTGGACGGGATGGACCTGTTCGCGGTCTACGAGGCCACCCAGAAGGCGGTCGCCGCGGCCCGCGAAGGCAAGCCGACACTCCTCGAGGTCCGCACCTACCGCTTCATGGGGCACTCCATGTCCGACCCCCTCCACGGGGTCTACCGCACTAAAGAAGAGGTGGAAGAGCAGAAGAAGCGCGACCCGATCGCGGCGCTGACCCACCATCTGAGGGATGAGGGAACGATGGATCAGGCGGCGATCGATGGGCTCGACGCCGAGGTGCGCGCGGAGGTGGATCAGGCCGCGAAGTTCGCCGACGATAGCCCCGATCCCGAGCCCGACGCGCTCTTTCAGAACGTCCTGGCGGACGGACACGACTGATGCCGACCCTCACGTACCGCGACGCCTTGAATCAGGCCCTTCGCGAAGAAATGCAGCGGGATCCGAACGTCTTCCTGATGGGCGAAGAAGTCGGGCTCTATCAGGGTGCCTACAAGGTGAGCCGGGGCCTGCTCGAAGAGTTCGGCCCGCAGCGGATCGTGGACACGCCCATCGCGGAGCTGGGATTCGCCGGCATCGGCGTCGGGGCGGCCATGACCGGCCTCCGGCCCGTGGTCGAGTTCATGACCTGGAACTTCGCGGTCCTGGCCCTCGATCAGATCGTGAATTCCGCGGCCAAGATGCTCTACATGTCGGGCGGGCAGTTCCCCATGCCCATCGTGTTCCGCGGTCCCAATGGCGCCGCCCTGCAGCTCGGCGCCCAGCACTCCCAGGCCTGGGAGTCGTGGCTCGCCCACATCCCGGGGCTCAAGGTGGTCGCACCGGCCACGCCGGCGGATGCGAAGGGTCTGCTCAAAGCCGCCATTCGGGACAACAACCCCGTCATCGTGCTGGAAGGCGAGATGCTCTACAACACGAAGGGGGAAGTGCCGGAGGGAGAGCTGGTCATCCCGATCGGTCAGGCGGACATCAAGCGTCCCGGGACGGACGTTACCCTCATCTGTCACTCCAAGACGGTCTCGGTGGCCCTCAAGGCCGCCGATCTGCTTCAGGAATCGGGCGTATCGGCCGAGGTCGTGGATCTCCGGTCCATTCGCCCCCTGGATGAGACGGCCATCATCAATTCGGTCACCAAGACCAACCGCTGCGTCGTGGTCGAAGAAGGGTGGCACCATTGCGGCGTCGGCGCCCAGGTGGTGGACATCATCCAGCGGGACGCCTTCGATCACCTGGATGCGCCGGTGCTCCGCGTGACGCAAGCCGACGTGCCCATGCCTTACAACAAGGTGCTCGAGCGTGCCGCGAAGTCCTCTCCTGAAAAGGTCGTGGCCGCGGCGCGGCGCGTCCTTTACCTGGACTGACCCATGGCGACCACAGTGGTGATGGAAGCGCTCTCGCCCACGATGGAGGAGGGGCGACTGGTCAAGTGGGCCAAGAAAGAGGGCGAGGCGGTCAAGACGGGGGATACGCTCGCCGAGGTCGAAACGGACAAGGCGGTCATGGAGCTGGTCGCGCGCGCGGACGGGTCGCTCATCAAAGTCGTGGTGCAGGAAGGCCAGACGGTGCCGGTCGGGAATGTCGTCGCCTACATCGGGACGGCGGGGGAGAAGGTCGATGGGGCGGGAACGGCGCCGGGAGCCGGGAGCCGTCCACTCCCCGAACCCGCAGCCCCCGCGCCCACACCCACATTTCCTGCTGCCAGCAAGCCTGCTCCGATGCAGGCTCCAGTTGGGAGCGAACGGCTCCCGGCGCCCG
>DATBCM010000377.1:0-3552 GCA_036270455.1 Gemmatimonadales bacterium
GCGGAGGACGAAGCCGCTTCGCGGTGGGCCGACTGCCCGTTCGCCTATGGGGATTGAATGGCCCGCCCCCAAACCTTGGGAGCCGCCGGGACGGGTCTCCGGCGTGACGGACCGCTCCGCGCGGGGACGTGGTGACGTGGCGAGGCCGGCGGCCGGCGTCGTGGGTCAGGGAGTCCCCACCTCGCCTGTCGAAGGCGGTCGCTCATCGATCAGGGTGTGACATCATGGGAACACAGGCCGTGGCGTTACGCCCTCCTCTGGGATCATGAGCTGTCAAGGATCCGGCACGGTTCGAGCCCCGCCGTGATCCACTCGGCCAGGGACATCGGCGGGAATTCCGCGACCACGACCATCCGGCCCGCGCCACACCGGGGACAGACCCGGGTCGGCGTCACCTCGACTTCGTGGCCCGGCGGCGTGATCGGGTCGGGATCGGCCGGGGCCGTCTCGGCCTGCGGCGTCACGGCCATGCCGAGCAGTACCCGGCACCGCGCCAGCTTCTCCCGGCGGTGGCGGTTCGCCAGCAGTCCGGAGTGCCGCACCCGCACGAAGCCCGTGGGCAACACGTGCATCAGGAACCGGCGGACGAACTCGACCGCCTCGAGCGTCATGGTTCCCTGCCGGCCCCCGTGGACGTAGTCCTTCCAGCGGAAGGTGACCTGGCCGTCCACGAGACCGACCAGACGGTGGTTGCTGATGGCCGCCCGGTGGGTGTACCGCGCCAGGTACTTCAACACCGTCGCGGGCCCGCCGAACGGCGGCTTGGCGTACACGACCCATTCCGTGCGGACGGTTTCCGCAAGCAGGCGGTGGAACTGTTCGGGGCGTGCCAGCGCCGCCAGGTGGCCCGGGAAGCGGAGCTTCCCCCGCCGGAAGGCGGTACGGAACCCACTCAGGAACTTGCCCCGGAAGACACGGCTGAGGATGCGGACCGGGAGGAAGAAATCATCACGGCCGGCGACCCAGCGGCTCGCGTCGGGCGCCAGCCCGCCGCCGGTGACGACACAATGGACGTGGGGGTGCAGCGTGAGGTTCTGACCCCAGGTGTGCAGCACCGCCAGCACGCCGACCTCGGCCCCGAGGTGTTTCGGGTTCGCGGCCACTTCGAGGAGGGTTTTCGCGGCGGCCCGCATCAGCAGGCCGTACACCGCGCGGGGGTTGGCCAGCGCGACCGGGCCGAGGGCGCTGGGGAGCGTGAACACGACGTGGAAGTACGGTGTCTCGAGCAGGTCGGCGGCCTGCGTCTCCAGCCATCGCGCCGCGGCCGTGGCCTGGCACTTGGGGCAATGGCGGTTGCCGCACGAGTTATACGAGACTTCCTGGTGGCCGCACTCCAGGCACTCCAGGACGTGCCCGCCCAGAGCCGCCGTGCGGCACGCCGTCAGGTCGTCGAGGGCGCGGCGTTGCTCGGGGGTCAGGCTCGCACCGTATTGTTGCAGGAATGTGTCGCGACAGCTCCGGATCACCTCGGCCACTTCGAGCCGAGGTCGGGTCATGGCTGAGTCTCGCCTCCGGGAGCGACTTCCAGCCCATCGAACGGGCTGCGGGTCGATTTCAGTGTGGCCGTGGTGATGTGGAGGTAGCGAGCGGTGGTGCTGAAACTATGGTGCCCGAGCAGGACCTGGATGGTGCGGAGGTCGGTGCCCGATTCCAGCAGGTGGGTGGCGAAGCTGTGCCTCAACGTGTGCATATGGACGTGCTTGTTCAATCCTGAAGCCTCCAGCGCACGCTGGCAGACCATCTGGACGGTGCGGAGGCTGACCGGCCGATCGGGCTGACGTCCGGGGAAGAGGTACGGCCGTGGCCGGTAGGTCGCCCGGTACTCACGGAGGACCGCCAGCAGCCGCGGCGAGAGCATCACGTCGCGGTCCTTGTGCCCCTTGCCCTGTCGGACGTGGAGGACCATGCGGGCGGTGTCGATGTCCGCGACCCGGAGCCCAGCGACCTCGGAGAGCCGCAGTCCAGCGGCGTAGGCGGTCATGAGCAACGCGCGGTGCTTGGGGTTGTGCAGGGCGTCGAGGAAGCGGGCCATCTCGTCGGTGCTGAGGACGACGGGGAGTTTCTTGGGCGCCTTGGGGCTGGCGACGTCGGCGACGACCCAATCCCTGCCGAGGGTAACACGGTAGAAGAACTGCAGCGCGAGGCGGGCTTGCTTGTGGACGTTGCCGGAGACGTGCCGCTTCTGGATCAGGTGGAGCAGGTAGGAGCGGACGTGCTCGGCCCCGAGTTGGTCGGGCGAAGTGCGGAAGTGCCGGGCGAAATCGGCGACCCAGTTGATGTAGAGACGGCTCGTCTTGGGGGACAGGTTGTGGAGGATCAGATCCTCGGTCATGCGACGGCGTAGCGGGGTCATGGCTGGCTCCCTTCTCGATGGGGCGCGCGGACGGGAAATCCATCCGCCGCCTCCATGATCGGGGAGGGCAGCCAGGTCGGGAGCGAGGCAGTGCGAACGGGGCGCTGGGAGAGGAAGGCAAGGTGAGTCAGGAAGCGTGCAAGGGCCGGGACGTGGAGTCACGGAAGGAGCACGGGCGTAGCCTTTGGCCCACCGCGAAGACCGCCATGCGGGAACCGGGTAGTCCATGCATGCGCGTACTTTCCCCGGGCCCGAACAGGTCAGGCTCATTCGGGTACGCGATCCAGGACCGGACAGGCCATGAGCCTACTCTGCTTTATGATCACGTCTCGCCATGCTGGTATATCAGGGGAGTGACCCCACACCGCCCTATCCGGCGTTGAGTGATCCCGCAGAGCGCCAGACTTTGAGACGGCTTTGCGCCAGGCGGTTTAACGGCGTTGCGTGGCTCAGAGCCCGGGCGGGCTATGTCGGATCGGCCTCCCCTGACAGACTCGATTCTACGCGATGGACACCCAGTCTCGCTAACACCTCCGGTAAGATCTCGCCCAGCATTCGGACCCCGCCGGTTCGCGCCCGGCGGGCCTGTGACAACACGGCGACCAGCGGCTCGGCCTCGGCCCGGTGCTCGTCGCGGGGGATCTGCCCGGCCGCCGCGTCCAGGTCCGCCATCACCTGGCCCATGGCGGTCGCGTGCTCGCGGTGGAACTCGGTCAGCTTGTGCAGCACGAAGCTGCGGTGCTGACAGCTCGGGTGGCGGTACACCTGCCGGCCGGCGACCATCTGGTAGGCGATCCGGCAGAACCGGCTTCCAACCTTCACGTGTGTGTCCCGTGGGTCCTTGCCCGCGGCACGCCAGCCGGCGGCCAGCCTGCGGAAATGGTTGTTACAACACATCAAGTTGTCAGCGATGATCAAAATCGATTGGCGGAGCGTCCGGTTTCCGCTGCGGACCAGCGGCCCGTCGCTGCGGTCGACCCGGTCGCTCTGGTACCGCGAGGGGAACAGCCCGGCCCGGCCGGTGATCGCCCGGGAGTTGGCGTAGTGCTCGATCGGACCCATCTCGCCCGCAAACTCGGCGGCCGAGACGACGTTGATCCCCGGCATGCTCAGCAGCAGCACGTACGGTGTCCGGGCCAGCAGCGAGGCCAGATCCCGCTCCACGTTCTCGATCTCACGCGCTTTCATGAGCCGGTCGT
>DATBCM010000378.1:0-4443 GCA_036270455.1 Gemmatimonadales bacterium
GAGCTGAGAACATCAGACATCAGTCGTCAGACGTCAGTAGCTGATGTCTGACGTCTGACGTCTACCTCCATTGTCTGCGTTTCGCCTCAGCAATTACCACCTCCGCCGCACCCCGAAATCCCAAGCGTTGCGTATTCAGCACCATGTCGTAGTGCGCCGCATCCTGCCGGGAACGGCCGTAGTGGGCTTTGACGTAGCGGTCGCGGTCGCGGTCCGTTTCCTCGACCATGCGCTCGACGTCCGCACGCTCGACGCCGAGATGCTCGACCGCCATGTCCATCCGCCATGCTTTCGGTCCCACGAGATACACGTGCAACGCGTTCGGCCGACGGGCCAGGAGCGCCTGCGCTCCACGCCCGACCAGCACGGCGCGCCCCTGCGCCGCCGCCTCGGTGATGACCCGCTCCGTTACCTTCACGATCGTGGCTTCCTCTGCTTCGGCCTCGGGCAGGGCGGTGGTGCCGGCTGTCGTGCCCGCCGCGGCCTCGGGACTCGCGGCAGCGAGGTTGCGGGCGATCCGGGCCAGGAGCCCGGGTGCCCGCTCTTCTTTCTGCGCCACTTCATCGGGTGGGAGTCCGGCCCTCCGGGCCACCTCGTCTACGAACTCGTTGTCGATCACCGTCCACCCGAGCTCCCCGGCGACCTGTTTCGCGACTTCGGAGCCGCCGGCGGCGTATTGCCGCGTGATCGTGATGAGGGGCGGGTTGCTCAATGGCGGCTGCCGAGGTTCTTGCGAAGGTCGCCAAGGTTGAGGATAGGGAGCCCGCCCTCGGTCGGCACGATGATCACGAGGTTGTCGGTGCCCTTCATGTCCCGCAACACCTCGAGGTACTGCTTGGTCAGGGCTTCGGGCGTCAGCGTCTGATTGAGCAGACGAACCTGTTCGGCCTGGAGCCGTGCGACCTCGACGCGGTGCCGCTCGGTTTCCACCTGCTGCTCCTGCGCAATCTTGGCGTTGATGGCCTGGACGACCGCCTGGGGCGGTTGCAGGTCGCGGAGAAAGAACGCCGTTACGGAGGCGATCCGGAACGGACCGCTGCCCGAACGGGGCTGGGTGATCAGGGCCGAATCTACCAGCGCTTCCATGGTCTGTGCGATCTGGGTGCGTTTGGCGATGTCGTTGATCGAGTATTGCACCATCCCGTCCCGCACGCCCTTCCGGATGGCGTTCAGCACCGCCCCCTGGATCTGCCGCTCATCGCCGATCTCGGTGTAGATGTGCGGCGCCTGCATCGGGTCGATCTGCCACCGGATCGACACCTCGACGTGCATCCCCATCTGCTCCGACGACAGGGCCTCGATCTCCTCCACTTGCTGGCCCGCCGGCGGCCACTGTTCCTCGCGGCTCGAGAAGCGCTCCACGGAAGCCCAGGGCGGGACGATGCGGATACCCGGCATCAGGGGCTGCGGGGATACGGTGCCGAAGGCGTGCTGGACGCCCACTTCGCCGGGATTGATGACGACGTTAGCGGCGCCGAGCACCACCAGCACACCCACGATGGCGAGACCGAGCGATGTGAGCTTGAGGATGCCCCCGACGGGGCGGCCGGCGGTGGAATCGGATTTGACCAGCGACGCGCCGAGGCGGACGAAGAAGGCGGCAAGCAGGAGCAGGAAGCCCAGAATCATCGTGCCCATGACAGCTCCAGAGGGGGAGGGGAGGGCTGCAAGAAACGGGGTTCAGCGACTCACTGAAAGAGGTTGGGACCTCCGCCGCCGCCCCCGAGTCCGCCCCCGCTGCCTTTGCCGAAGGGAGGCTCTTTGGGGACCGGCCGGGCGCGCACGTAGCCAAGCTCCTCCGATCGGGAGATCCGGCGGCCGGCCACGAGACCCTCGAGCACCAGCTCGCACGCGGAAACGATCGTTCCGGGGTCCTTCTTGCCGGCCAGCCCGACCCGCTCGACGAGGTCGAGCAGTCCCGGTACCACGCTGAACCCCTTCAGGCATGCCTCGGAGCGCTCGTCGGTCGAGATTTTGAGTGCGCCGCCTTCGTCGAACCAGTGCACGATGTCGTCGACGTTTGCGCCGCCGACCCGGGCCTCGAAAGTCGCCCCCGCGGCTTTGCGGATCAACTCCTTGGCGATGGTCTCCGGGCCCTGCAGCTCGCCTTCGTACTCGAGCTCGAGTTTTCCAGTGATGGCGGGAAGTGCGGCGTACACGTCGGACACGCGAGGGACCACCGTCTTCTCCTTGCACAGCACCGCCCGCCGCTCGGCGGCGGACACGACGTTCTCGAGGAGGGAGATGGGCAGGCGCTGGGAGACGCCGCTCTTCTTGTCGACGCGTTTGTCGGCGCGCGCTTCGAACGCCACGCGCTCGACCAGCTCGCTCAGGAAGTCGGGGATCCGCACCCCTCGCCCCGCGCGGTCGGTCCACGCTTCCTGCGTCGTGATGCCGACGCCCAGCTCCACGGTGAGCGGATAGTGGGTCACGATCTCGGAGCCGATCCGGTCCTTGAGCGGGGTAATGATCTTGCCCCGGGCCGTGTAGTCCTCAGGGTTGGCGGTGAACACGATCGCCACGTCGAGCTTGAGGCGGACCGGGTAGCCCTTCAGCTGGACGTCCCCTTCCTGCATCACGTTGAACAAGCCCACCTGGATCTTGCCGGCCAGATCGGGCAGCTCGTTGATGGCGAAGATGCCGCGGTTGGCGCGGGGGAGGAGTCCGAAATGCATGGTCAGCTCGTCGGCGAGCAGGTGTCCGCCCCGGGCCGCCTTGATCGGATCCACGTCGCCGATCATGTCTGCGATGGTGACGTCCGGAGTGGCGAGCTTCTCCACGTACCGGAGCTCCCGCGGCAGCCAGGCGATCGGCGCGTCGTCGCCCCGCTCCGCCACCAGCTCCCGGCCGAACTTGGAGACGGGGCCGAACGGGTCGTCATTCACTTCGGAGCCGGCCAGGACCGGGATCTCGTCGTCCAGGAGCGTCGCCAACTGCCGGAGGATGCGGCTCTTGGCCTGCCCGCGGAGCCCCAGAAGAATGAAGTTGTGCCGCGACAGGACGGCGTTTACCAGCTGCGGGACCACGGTCTCTTCATAGCCCACGATGCCGGGGAACAAGGGGGAGCCGTTCTCCAGCAGGCAGATCAGGTTCTCCCGCAGCTCATCCTTGACGGTGCGGGAGCGACGGGCGTCGCTGGCCCACTCGGTCTGGCGCAGCTCGCCCAGGGTGGCTGGTTTGGTGATCATGTCCGACGTTAACCGGTGGACGCGCGCGGTGTAAAGAGCCGCGCCGCAGCCACTCCCCACGGTTTCACGTCCAGCGACACGCGATGGTCCGCCGATGGGGTCAGCGGGTCGCCGTTCATTTCCACCAGGTTCACGCTCCGGGCCGCGCTGAACGCATACGCGGCCGGCCACACGCCCACGCTGCGTCCGGTTCCAGCCACGTCCGCCAGCTTGACCACCACCCCGTCACCGTCGTCGGCGCGTTTGGCGCCGATCACCATCGTGCCGGCGTCGGGGATGAACAGCGCGGTGTCCCGGGAGATGAGCGGTCCCGGGGCCGGGTGATCCACGGCGGGCCCGGCATAGAGCGGATCGCAGGCGGCCCAGCCGCGGCGGACCGGTTCCGCTGCGTCCCCCGTCCCGAGGAGCGAAACGCGGAAGCGGAACGTGAAGGGTCCGTCCTGTCGGGCCGCGTAGTTGGTGAACCAGTAGTTGTTCATCGCGTAGGCGAAGAGCGTGCCGTCCGGCGCGATGCGGCGGGACCAGGTACCCCGCACGATGTCGTTCAAGGTGAACAGGGGCGTGTCCGGTCCACTCCACAGCACGCCGTCGGTTCCCTCGTGGACCCAGACCCAGTGTTGGTGGCAATACCAGTCGCGGCACGCCCCGGCCTGCTGATCCCGCTCCGCCGTCATCCGGCCCAGCGGAACTTCCATTTCCACGATGGGCTGAGTGAAGGCGAAGGGGAAGGCGAAGTAGAGCGCTTCCTTCCCGAAGGTCGGGCTCTTGTCGATCCGGTTCTCGAAGTCCACCCAGGGGAGGGAGTCGTACAGCGTGACCGTGGACGTCACGACGGGAAAGCCCTTGAGGTGGCGCTCCGCGATCAACCGCACCCCGATCCCGGGAAGACGCTGGCGCCGTTCGTTGGCGACGGTGGCCTGCGCCACGTCGAGCACCGGCGGGTTGGCCACGGTCCGCCGGTCCCCGGAGGACCAAAGCGCGGACCGCTCGCCACCGGTGACGTAGACCAGCTGGTTCAACCCGCCCCACGGGGACGCTTTCACGCGTTCTTTGCCGTCGGGGCCCACGAGCGAGGCGACGGCCCCGCTCGACGTGTCCAGACGGATCTTGAATCCGCCCGCCGCCGCCTCCGTGGCGTTCCCTTCGTCGACTGGCGGCCGGGGAGCGTGACCCGACTCCCGCAGGGCGACATAACCGAGGGCGGGCACATTCTGGAGGAGGGCCAGGGAGTCGCCGTCTTCCAGATCGACCGCGG
>DATBCM010000379.1:0-6132 GCA_036270455.1 Gemmatimonadales bacterium
CGCCGCGGCGTGGCGAAGGACCACGAGCGGCGCGACGAGCGTGAGGGCCCCGGCGAGCTGCACGGGCCAGTTCGGGCCGGCGTACCCGAACCACGTTGCCAGGATGCCGAGCAGGGACTCGCCCCGGAGGACGCCGGCGGACGTCGTGGTGGTAAGCCAGGCGTGATACTGCGCACCCACGACAGCGGGGGGGCTCACCAGGAGCGGTGTCAGCGCGAGTCCCACGCCGACGGCCGCGAAGACGAGCACCCGGTTGAGGATGGTCCGCGCGGGCTGGGGCGCGACGAGCGCGAAGAGGCCTCCCGCCGCAGGGAAGATCTTGATCAGCGCGCCTGCACCGGTCGCGAGTGCGGCACCGGCGATCCGCCCCCGCTCACAGGCGAGAAAGGTGAGGATCAGGAGCCCCGCGACCAGGGCATTGCTCTGGGAGTTCTGCAGCGAACGGACGACGTCGAGATAGATGAACACCAGGACAATTCGCGCCCGGTGAGCACCGAGCAGGCGCGAGATCGCGATCGCCGGCGCCGCCGCGTTGATCGCGTTCCAGCAGAAGAGCCCGAGGAGCGGGGGGAGGAGCGCAAAGGGCGCGAAGAGGAACGCGAACGCCGGGCTGTAAAGAAAGCCGCCGCACCCGGGTGTGTTGACGTACAGGTCCTGATCGTGGATCAACCGCTCGAAGGTGCATCGGAACAGCAGAAAGTTGCCGGGGTGGGTGAGTCCTTTTTGCAACGTGACCAGCAACACCGATAGCGCGTAGAGGCCCCAGATCCACTGCAGCGGCCTTTGAGCGGGTGTCGGTTGGCCGGTCACTGCGCCGCAATCTACGGTGCTGCGGGCAGTCGTGCCCGCGCCGGCTGCCTGCGGACCGCGTACCCGCGTTGCATATTGGTCAGGGTCTCCATGGCTGCCACCGACCTTCCTGCCGCACCCCCCTCTCCCGCCGGCGAAACCCGGGACCACCTGCTGGCTCGGGTCGCGTTCGAAGCAACGTGGGAGCGGGACTTGGACACCGGCGTGAAGCGCTGGGACGAAAGTCTCGAGGTGATCTTCGGCTACCCCAGGAACGAGGTCGCCGCCACCGTCAGTTGGTGGCGGGAGCGCGTTCATCCCGACGACCTCGGCGGGGTGGAGCAGGCTGCGGCGCGGGCCATCGACGGCGGAGCGCCGGGGTGGGCCAGCGAGTACCGCTTCCAGAAAAAGGATGGCTCCTGGGCCTGGGTGGAGTCGCGCTGCGCGATTGAACGTGATTCCACGGGCCGGGCCCGTCGCGTGGTCGGCGCGATGATGGACATCACCCGCCTCAAGGACACCGAGGCGCGCCTGCGTCTCTTCACGGAACAGATCCCGGCTCGCGCCACGGTCACGGACCGCGACCTGCGGGTCGTCTGGGATGCGGGCGCCGCGTTCGCGGGAAATCCTTCAGTCGTGGGCAAGACGGTCCCGGAGCTGTTCGCCACGTCACCGGATCGCGACCGCGTGCTCGAGGGGTGCCAACGGGCGCTCGCGGGCGAGTCCAGCGTCCTCGAGATCGACGACGGAACGTCGGCCGCCCAGCTTCGCCTCGAGCCCTTCCGCGATCCGGCGGGCAACGTGGTCGGCGTCGTGGGACTCGCGTTCGATACCACCGGCCAGGTCCGGAGTGAGGAGGAGGTCCGGACCGGTCAGCTGCTGCTGCGCCAGGTACTCGACACCCTGCCCGTGGGCGTCGTGGTCCTGAATCGGTCGGGCGACATCGTGGTGGGCAACGCCGCCGCCAACCAGGTCTGGGGCGGGACGATCGTTTCGGGTCCGGAGCGGTGGGCCAAGAGCAAGGGGTCCTGGCACGGCTCCGGTCAGCCGATCGACCCTGGCGCGTGGGCGTCGATACGCGCGCTGGAGGAGGGTCAGGCCAGCCGGGATGAACTGATCGACATCGAGACGTTCGACGGCGGGCGCAAGACCATCGAGAACTATGCGGCGCCGATCCGAGATCCGCGGGGTGCCATCACCGGCGCGGTCGTGGTCAACGAAGATGTGACCGAACGCGTGCGAGCCGAAGAGGCGCTGCGCAAGACCGAACGACTCCTGGTCGACGCGGAACGCCTGGGACAGACGGGCGGGTGGGAGCAGGACCTCATCAGCGGACAGATCAACAACACCGAGGCGAATTCGCGCCTGTTTTTCGGCGACGACCGCACCAAAGGCGCGCGCATGGAAGACTACGCCGAGGCGGTGCATTCCGAGGACCGCGACTGGGTGACGGCCCGGCGGACCGAGCTTCTGGCGGGCACGGGGTCGGGCGACATCGAGTACCGGGTCATCTGGCCCGACGGAACGGTGCACTGGATTTTCGGACGGGCCACCGTGGTTCGGGATGAATCGGGGCGCGCCATCCGGGTGTACGGCACCAACGCGGATATCACGGAGCGGAGGCGCGCCGAGGAAGAGCTGGGGCGCCGGGCGCGGCAGCTCGAGACCTTGTCCCGCAAGCTGATCGTCGCACAGGAGGCCGAACGCCGGGCCGTCGCCCGCGAGCTGCACGACGACTTTGGGCAAGTGCTCACCGCGCTCAAACTCAACCTCCAGCGCAACGAGCGCGACGAATCCGAGACCATCGCTCTGGTGGACGGCGCCCTCGCCCGTATGCGGGACCTGGCCCAGGATCTGCGGCCCCCGCTCCTGGACGAAGTGGGCCTGGCGGCATCGCTCAGCTGGTACGTCGAGCGCGAGGCGACCCGCGCCGGCCTGGCGTTCCGGCTGTCGCTCGCGCCCCTGGATCCGCGCCCTCCCAGCGCCTGTGAAGTGACGTTGTTCCGCGTCGCGCAGGAGGCGCTCACCAACATCGTCCGGCACGCCCAGGCGCGCACCGTCGAAGTGAACCTTCGCTGGGCGCAGGGGGCGCTCGAGCTGGAGGTGCGGGACGACGGCCGGGGGTTCGATGTTGCGGCCGCCCGCCGGCGCGCGACGCAGGGGGCCAGTCAGGGGCTCCTCAGCATGCAGGAGCGGGTCGCGCTCGTGGAGGGGACTCTCGAAATCGACTCCGCACCCGGCACCGGTACGACCGTCCGGGCGCGGATTCCACTGGTATCCACCCGTGGCTGACGCGCCCCTGCGCGTCCTCCTGGCCGACGACCACGCCCTGGTTCGAGCGGGCCTGCGCGCGTTGCTGGAAGACCTGCCCGGCGTCGAAATCGTGGCCGAGACGGGCGACGGTCGCGAAGCACTCCGCCTGGTCCGCGAGCGGAAGCCCGACATCGCCCTGATCGACGTGTCGATGCCCGGACTCAACGGCCTGGACGTCGCGGCGCGGATCACGCACGACCGCCCGGCCACCCGGGTGATCATGGTGTCGATGCACGGCGATGACGAGACGGTCCGCCGGGCCCTCAAGGCCGGTGCGGCGGGGTACATGCTCAAGAACTCCGATCGCGCCGAGCTCGAGATGGCCCTGCGCGCGGTCGCCCGGGGGGATACGTGGCTCAGCCCCGCCCTGACCAAGCGGGTGGTGGCCGCGTTGACACAGGATCCGCGTCCCGCCGAGGGACCCTTCGAGGCGCTCACCCCCCGGCAGCGGGAGGTCCTCCAGTTGGTCGCCGAAGGGCATTCCAACAAGGAGATCGCTCAGCGGCTCAACGTGGCCCTGAAAACCGTCGAGACGCACCGCACCGAGCTGATGGAGCGCCTTGGCATTCACGGGGTTGCGGGCCTGGTGCGCTATGCCATTCAAGTCGGACTGGTGCCCCCTGAGTCCTAGGTAGTCCTCCCCGCCGAACCCCGGTCTTTTCCCGACTTCGGCCGCCGCTCCGAGCCTCTAGGGTTCTCCCTATGGCAACGGGAGAGACGGTTCGCGTCCTGATGCTCGAGGACAGCCCGTCGGACGCGGAGCTGGTGGAGATGGCGCTCGGGCGGGCGGGGCTGGCCCTCACCACGCGCTGGGCTGCGAGCCGTGACGAGTTCGAGCAGGCCCTGCGCGACTTCCGGCCCGACGTCGTCGTATCCGATCATCACCTTCCGCAGTTCAGCGGGGAAGCCGCGCTCGCCCTGGTCCGAGCGTCCTCGCCTGGAGTGCCCTTCATCCTTGTCACCGGCTCCCTCGATGAAGAGACGGCGGTCGAATACATGAAGGCGGGCGCCGCGGATTACATCCTCAAAGACCGCCTCGTGCGCCTGGGACCAGCGGTACGCAGTGCCTTGGAGCGCCGGCAGGCGGAGCGGGAGGCGCGGGAACGGGAAGCGTACTTTCAGTCGCTGATCGAGCACGCGATGGACATCATCGCGGTCCTCGATCCGGAAGGCGCCATCCGCTACGCGAGTCCATCCGTGTCCAGGGTGCTGGGCGTCGCACCCGAAGAGATCGTCGGGCGATCGATCCTCGATCTGGTGCATCCCGAGGATGCCGAGAACACCCTGCGCGTGTTCGCCGAGGGGCTGGCGACGAAAACCGGCGGCCGCCTGCTCGAGTTTCGACTCCGGTGCCGGGACGGGAGCTACCGCGCGCTCGAGGCGATCGGCCGGTATCTCCAGGACGACCCCATCGTGCGCGGCGTCGTGATCAACGCCCGCGATGTGACCGAACGGCGGTCGCTGGAGCTGCAGCTCCTGCAGGCCCAGAAGATGGAAGCGGTGGGGCGGCTGGCGGGCGGAGTGGCCCACGACTTCAACAACGTCCTGACCGGCATCCTCGGCTACGCCGGACTCCTGCTCGAGGGACTCCCGACCCTCTCTCCCCTCCGTCCCGACATCGAGGAGATCAAGAAGGCGGCGGACCGCGCCGCCGGGCTCACGCGTCAGCTGCTGGCCTTCAGCCGCCGGCAGACGCTCGAGATGCGGGTGCTGGACCTGACGACCCTCGTGGCGGACATGGACAAACTGCTCCGGCGGATCCTGGGTGAAGACATCGACGTCGTGACGACACTCGCGCCCGGCCTGGGCCCCGTTCGTGCCGATGCGTCTCAGCTCGAGCAAGTGCTCGTCAACCTCGCCGTGAACTCCCGGGATGCGATGCCTGAGGGCGGGAAGCTCACGATCGAAACGCGGGACGTCGAGCTGGACAATTCGTATGTGCGCGGCCACGCGCCGGTCGAGCCGGGCCGGTACGTAATGCTCGCCGTGACGGACACGGGGACCGGCATGTCGGCGGAGACCGTGTCTCACGTGTTCGAGCCGTTCTTCACGACCAAGGAGGCCGGCAAGGGCACGGGCCTGGGCCTGGCGACGGTGTACGGCATCGTGAAGCAGTGTGGCGGCTACGTCTGGTGCTACAGCGAGCCCGGTCAGGGAACCACGTTCAAGGTGTACCTGCCGCGGGTCGATGCGCCGGTCGACCCGGCCCCCACGCGAACCGCGCGCCCGGCACAAGGGTGGGAGACCATTCTACTCGTCGAGGACGAAGCACCGTTGCGCAAGCTCGCCCGCCGGGTGCTCGAGCGGTACGGCTACACGGTCCTGGAAGCCGGCACCGCGGACGAGGCGGCGGGGCTCGCCGGCGCGCACCCCGGACCCATTCATCTCCTGCTCACCGACGTGGTCCTCCCGGGGGTCAGCGGCCGCCGGCTGGCGGACGACCTGCTGCTCCGCCGGTCGGAGACGCGCGCCCTCTTCATGTCGGGCTATACGGAAGACGCCATCGTTCATCGTGGCGTGCTCGCCGCCAACACCGCGTTCCTCCACAAGCCCTTCACGGCGGAAGGTCTCGTGCAGAAGGTGCGGTCGGTCCTGGACGCCCGGCTCTAGTTACGGACTGACCGGATTCTCCTGGGCGTTGACCGCCTGCCAGCGTCCACCGCGCTTCACGAACACGTCAGTGAAGACGGTCTTGTCCTCGTGGCCCCTCTGGTCCGTAGAGATCACCATGCCCGTCACGACCGCCGCTGAGCCGTAGACGCGTACCTGCAGTTGGTCGAACTGCCGCCGACGATCCTGCGGCCCCGGATGCGCCACCGCCCAGTCGATGTGCTGGGATTTCGTGAGGAAGACGCCCGCCGGGACGGGGTGCGTGAAGTCCTGGGCCAGAATGGTGTCGAGCGCAGTGCGATCGTGGTCGGCCGCGAGCCACTGTTTCTCGAGGATTTCGACCACCTTCTGGTCGCTCAGCGGTGGACTCGGGATGGCGGCGGTGCAGAGGCAGAGCGCGGCGGCGGCGAACAGGCGGTG
>DATBCM010000380.1:0-2497 GCA_036270455.1 Gemmatimonadales bacterium
GCATCCCGCTCTCGTAGGGCGCCAGCTTGACGGGCGTGGGGCGCCGCGGACCGACGAAATGGGAGAGGACGAGCATCCCGGCGGCGTTCAGAATCACGAACGCCAGGAGTATGAGGAACGGGATATAGGGCTGAAGCATTGGTCTCGTGAAATAATTCACGTGTTGGATTTCGGAAGCTATCGGCCACGAGGGTGACTGTCAACCGAAACGAGTGGCGTAAGTCTTGATGGCGCCGATATATTGCGCGCCTATGTCCATCAAATCTGACCGCTGGATTCGGCGGATGGCGAAGGAGCACGGAATGATCGAGCCCTTTGCCGAAGAACAGGTCCGGCAAGGGGTGATTTCCTACGGGGTGTCGTCCTACGGCTACGACATGCGGGTGGCCCAGGACTTCAAGATCTTCACCAACGCGCTTTCGGCCATCGTGGACCCCAAGGCGTTCGACCCGAAATCCTTCGTGGAGTTCTCCGGCGACGTCTGCGTGGTGCCCCCGAACTCGTTCGCCCTGGCTCGCTCGGTCGAATACTTCCGGATCCCCCGGGAGGTGCTGACGGTCTGCGTGGGGAAGAGCACCTACGCCCGCTGCGGGATCATCACGAACGTCACGCCGTTCGAGCCGGAGTGGGAGGGCCACGTCACCCTCGAGATCTCGAACACCACCCCCCTGCCCGCCAAGATCTACGCCATGGAGGGCATTGCCCAGGTGCTGTTCTTCGAGTCCGACAAGGATGACGTCTGCGAGCGGAGCTACAAGGACAAGAAGGGGAAGTATCAGGCGCAGCGCGGGATTACGCTGCCGAAGATCTAGAGTTTCTCAACGGCTTTTTGAGCCGTGCTCCCGGCGGCCGTAATGACCAGCGCGGCCAGCAACGCGATCACGAGCTTCCACTTCCACTCGACCTCCGTGGCCGGAACGAAGACCTGGAGGAGATCGAAGAGGAAGTCGAAGGTGCCGATCAGGAGGCCGAGCAGCACTGTCGGCTGAAGGGACCGGCCGAACTGCAGCAACGCGCTCGCCGTCACCAGGGCGAGGGCGCCCTGCCCCGCCGAGATCGCCAGCACCCCGCTGCCCTCGTCCACCACGTTGCGGATGATCGCGGCCCGGTGGACCAGGTGGCTGAAGAGATAGGTATCGAAGAGCAGGACGACGATCCCCGCCACCGCGGCGCAGACGGTCGCCCACACCGCATACCACACCACCACTCGGGACTGGTCGTTCGCGTCAGCCATTCGCCCGTTCCATGAGGACCGCCCAATTTGCGGTTCGGGGGCCCTTCGCGCTAGCGGAGGGCGGCGCGGGCGTCATCCAGGGCCGACCGGGCGGCATCGATGCGCGAGGCGAGATCCGCAATCTCCCGCGTGGTCACGCCGGCATCCCCATACCGAATCGCCTCAGCCACCGTCGGAAATGCAAGGGTGGCGTACCCGTTATCTACGTCCGACGCGAATTGCAGGCTCTTGAACCAGGAGCCCGCGTAGGTGAGCCCCTGCGGGCGCGTGAGCCGGCGCTCCACCTGCATCAACGCCCGAGTCGCCGCCGCCGCCTTGGAGGTCGACAAGTTGGCGGATAGCCCGGAGTCACGGGCTGCCGCAAAGGCGCGGGCACTGACGATAAACCGCTCGAGCGCTGCTTTCACGGCCTCGGTGCTGACCGCCCACCCCTTGCGGGCGATCCCTGTATCCAGCTCCGCCACCAAGTCGCGCATCTCGGTGCCGAACGCGGCGTAGTCGAAGGGCGCGACGGTTGCGTTGGCGAGTCGGGACACGATCACAGCATCGAGCTGGGCCGCGGTCCGGTGCGCCCGGTACTGCGGATCGCCGAACGCCGTCATCCACTCGTAGCTGTCATACATCGAGTGATACACCCCGGCCGGACCGCCGAATCCGATCTCGCCGGCGGGAATCCCGAGGTGGTGATAGAAGCCCGCGAAGTCCGATCCGCCCCCCATGTTGCCGAGGTCGAGGGCTGTGGTATCGCTGTGGTGGGCGGCCAACCAGGAATCGTAGAGTGTGCCCGGGCCCGTCAGCGCCGGCACGACGCGCGTGGACGCCCGGATCAACGGCTTGAGGGACGGGGAGCCGGCGCCGCCGAAATTGGTCCCGGTCGCCATCGCATCTTCGTTGAGGTAGGCCACGGCGCGGAGCCGGAGTGAATCCGCCATCTGCTCCACCCACTCCGTCGACCCCACGTCTCCCCACTCCTCGGCGTCCCAGGTCGCGAAGATGATCGTGCGGGCCGGGCGGATGCCCTTCCGCGCGAGCTCCGCGAACGCGCGCGCGGTCGCGAGGACGGTGGTGGTGCCCGAGATGTTGTCGTCGGCCCCCGGCCCCCAGGCATCGCGATGCGCGCCCATCACGATCCATTGATCGGGAAAGGTCGCCCCGCGGATCACGCCGAACGTGTCCCAGATGGGATGCATAGCGTGCGCGCCCTGCTCCACCCGGAGCACGAGATGTACCTGCGCGGGCCCCGGACCGACGTGATAGCGAAAG
>DATBCM010000381.1:0-6824 GCA_036270455.1 Gemmatimonadales bacterium
CGGCCCATCTCCTTTAACATCCCCTCACGATTCCCCGGGGCGTTCCCTCGGGAAACCGACTCCTTTCAACCACGTGAGGGACGTGTGCGCAAGCTTCATCTGCTGGCCCTCGGCGCCCTGCTGCTCGCCGCACCACTGTCGGCGCAGAGTTGGGACACCGAATTCGGCATTCAGGGCGGCTTCACCAGGCTGAAGGCAACCGGCTCGCCCTTCGGAGGCTCCAGGATCGACGTCTACTCGATCCCGTCAGCAACGATTCTCGACATCTATCCCACGGCTCCTGCGGTGTTCGCGGTCTTCCCCGTCGGCGACAAGATGGCGCTCGAGCCGGGCTTGAGCTTTATCCAAGAAAGCGGGACCCCGATCGGCGGTGCCTACCCGACGGTCGCCGCCGCCAGCCTCCGCCTGGATTACGCCATCACACCCTCGTTCTATGGGGCCTTGGGCGCCTACACGCGGTACGCCGGGGGCTCTCCCGGATCGAGCGTGCACTATTCTCACTTCCAGTTCGGGCTCGAGGCGGCAGCGGGCTACCGCTTGCACCTGAATCCGCGCCTCAACGGACGGGTCGAAATACAAGCGGTTACGATCGGAAAAACCAACACGAACATTCCGTACAACCTGTATTCAGCGCTGTTCGGACTCTCCACACCGCTCTCCGAGCCCCGCCCGACCGGCGCCGCCCGTCGCGGCACCGCGCGAGCCGAAACGAGTGGCGGCTGGCTCCCCGAGATCGGCGTCTCGGCAGGATACTCGAGCGTGCACATCACCCAGGGGCCGGATCTCACGGTACTGTCCTTCCCCGGCTCCGGATCGTCCTCGGTCACGGGCGTGATCGGCGCGCCGTCGGCCCCGTCGCTCTTCGGGATCTTCCCGTTGAATGACCGGCTGGCGCTCGAGGCCGGGTTCGACTGGACCACGCTCGACGTCGGCGGCCAACACATCACGAGTTTCCAGCTGGCGCCCCGCGCCGACCTGGCATTCGGGAATCGTTGGTATGGCGCGCTCGGGCCGAATGAGCATTTCGTCCGCGTGAGCGGGACCAAGACTGAAGGCGTGAGCGGCGTGACGGCGGCGTGGGGCTATCGCTTCCACCTCGCCGGCGCACTGCGCGGCCGGTTCGAGATCAGCTACGGTGTGAACGCCAAACGGCGCTCATCGTTCGGCTTCGGCGGCATCCCGTCGTCCGTGCTGGGGTTGAACTTCGGCATGCTGATGCCCCTGAAGTAGCATACGGAGCGTTTCGATGCACCAACGGCCTCCGCCACGAACGGGGGCCGTTGCGCTTTAGGGGCGGTCCGGCGACACTATCGGCGTGACCCATCCGGCGGTGCCCCAGCTCGCTCCCGAAGACCTCGCCCGCCGCCTCGACCGCGGGGAGCCGGTGCAGATCCTGGACGTCCGCGCCCCCGAACACCTGACTGCCGGCCGCGTCACCCTCGGGGAGAAGCTGGCCTTCAAAAACCTGAAGGGCTCGACGCTCTACGCCATGCCGACGCTCGACGGTCTCGGACTCGATGCCGGAGCGCCCATCGCGGTGATCTGCGGGCACGGTAACTCCAGCCAGCGGGCCACCCGCTTTCTGATGGAGCATGGCCTCACGGCGTTTTCCGTCACCGGAGGGATGGCGGCCTGGGAGCAGGTCCTGATCCCCCGGCCTCTGCCGGCTCCGTCCGGCATGTCCCACCTCATCCAGGTGGACCGGGTCGGCAAGGGGGCGCTCAGCTACGTCCTCGGCTCGGACGGCGAGGCCGTCGTCATCGACCCCGCCCGTCACCTCGAGCCCTACGAAGTCCTGTTCCGCAGCTCGAAACTCACCCCTCGCGCCGTGATCGACACGCACGCCCACGCCGACTATGTCAGTGGAGCCCGGGAAGCGGCGAAGCGCTGGGGAGTGCCATACTTCCTGCACCGGGAGGACACGCGCTCACCCTACGACGCCACCCCGGGGCGCCTGGACGGCCTCGACGTGCGTCCCGTGGGCGACGGTGATGTGATCGCGTTCGGAGAGACGAATCTCCGGGTGGAGCATACGCCCGGTCACACGCTCGGCAGTGTCACGCTCGTGTCTGCCGGAGGCCCCGCGTTCACCGGCGATTTCCTTTTCATGCGCTCCCTGGGCCGGCCCGATCTCGCCGGCCGAGCCGGCGAGTGGGGACCGATTCTCTGGCAGAGCCTGGAGTGCTCGCGAAGCTGGCCCTCCGACCGCCTCGTCCTGCCTGGGCATTACGCGTCCGAGAACGAGCGGGCCGCTGACCGGTCCGTGAGCGCCCCCCTGGACGTCCTGCGCCGGGAGAACCCGGCCCTCACCATCCGGACCGAACGGGAGTTCCTGGACTGGGTCTCCCGAACTCCGCCTCCCCCAGACACTTACCGCAGTATCAAGCTCGCCAACCTCGGCCTCCTGGAGCTTTCGGATGCCGACATCGACATCCTGGAGGCCGGCGCGAACCAGTGCGCCGCGGGGTAGTGTGCAACGGCCGGCCCGGCCGGCGTCTCTCGTGGTGTCTTGCGATAGTGGTTTGGCCGTGCCACCTCTGCCCCTGAGCGTCGATGCCGGAAGATCTCTCCGACGTCTATCGCACCACCTATCCCGCTCTGGTGCGCTTCCTGTATCGCAAGGTCTGGGACGCCGAACGGGCGGAAGACCTCGCGCAGGAGGCCTTCAGCCGCGCGCTGGCGCACCGGCCCGAGAATCCACGGGGCTGGCTCTACGTCGTGGCCGCGAACATGGCGCGTGACGAAGCACGGCGCGCGGCCCGCGAGCGCCGCCATTTGACGCTCCTGGCCGCAGAGCCTCAGGACGAGCGCGCCTCGCCCGAGGAGATCCTGGACGACGAGTCGCGCCGCCGTCAGGTGCGCGCGGCGCTGGACCGCCTGACCCCCCGCGACCGGGAAGTCCTGCTCCTGTGGGACGCCGGCCTGTCCTATGACGAAATCGCCGCCCAGACGGGGCTCGCCCGCACCGCCGTCGGCACCACGCTGGCGCGGGCGCGCCGCCGTCTGGTCGAGGCATATGGATCGGGAAGTGAGGACGTCCGTGTCGCACGCTGACGAAGGCACCCTGCACGCGTATCTGGACGGCGAGCTGCCGGCCGGGGACCGTACCCTTGTCGAGGCGCACCTCGCCGAGTGCGGGACCTGCCGCGAACGCCTGGCGGAAGAACGCGGGTTGATCGAGCGCGCCGACCGTCTGCTGACGCTCGCCGAGCTCCCTGCGGGACACACGCATCGCCCCGCGCCCCCGACCGCCCACCCGCTGCGCGCCCGCCCCCGGCTCGTCGTTCCCGGGGCCTGGGCCGCCTCGATTGCGGCGGCCTTCCTGGCCGGGTGGCTGCTCCGGCCCACACCGGAATACCGCGCGGCGTTCGCGCGCAACGACACGACCCGCCTCGCGCAGGCGCCCGTCGCGGCGTACGCGCCCTCCGAGCCGATGCGGGACTCCGTGAGCACCCTGGCGCGGAGGGCTCCCGCTAGGCGCCGCGACGCACACCCGGCGGGGTACGACTCGAGTGCCGCGGTGGCGCTGAGTCACGCGGACGCGCGAGTCGACAGTCCTGCTGACTCATCCCCCGCCCGGCAGGCGGTCGCGCCAGGAGTGGCCGCCGGGAAAGTCACGGGGCCGACCTTGCGCGGCGCCGCCCCGACGCCGATTCCGCCGGCCACCGTCGCCGTCGCTCCCTCGTCCGCGGAGATTCCGCGGATGGAGGCACGCGCGCAGAGCGCCTCCCGGCCGATCGGGACCACCTGGACGGTCATCGCACCCGAGCCGGCCCGGAAGGTCCTGGGCGTGGACGTGGCGCGGATCCCGGGACTCCCGGTGCGCGACATTCTCCAGAACCCGACCACGCCTTGGGAAGTGATGGTGGAGCAGGAAGTGGCCGATGGAACGGTGATCCAACTTTTCCAGTCGCGGGTGGATTCGGCGGTGCTGGCGTTTGGCAACGCGCAAGCGATGGCTGTGGAAGCAGCGACGCCCCTCCAAAAGACCCTGGGGCACCTGCAAGTGCGGATTTCCGGACCACTGGCGGCGGATTCCCTGCTCAAGCTCCTCGAGCTGGTCCGCTAGACTGGGGTGGGCCCAGGCGTCGCCACGCAATCAGCTCCGCGGTCACACTCACGGCGATTTCCTCTGGCGTGACGGCACCGATGTCGAGACCCACCGGCACGCGGACGGCGGCGAGCGCCTCCGCCGGGGCACCCGCGGCGCCGAGGGCCTTCAGAATCACCGCGCGCTTCCGTGCGCTCCCCAGGAGCCCCACGTAGCCGACCGTCATCCGAGCCAGCCGGTCCAGGATTTCGGTGTCGTTCCGGTGACCGCGCGTCGCGACCACGACGGCGTCCGCGGGACCAGGCGCGAACTCGTCGACCACCCGATCGGGCGGGAGCGCGTGGACCTCGAGTCCCGGAAAGCGCGCGGCAGCGGCGAACTCGGGGCGGTCGTCGGTAACGGTGACCCGGAATCCGGCGGCGGCAGCCGCGCGCGCGATCGCGGCACCGACGTGGCCGGCACCGAAGACCAGGAGCCGGGGCGCCGGCACCAGACGCTCGACCACGAATCGCCGGTCATCGGAAATGCGCGCCCCGGGTCCCTGCGCCTCGAGTGACGTGCGCGGGGTGAAGGACTTCTGCGGTCCTTCCGTCCAGTCGATCGCGGTGGTCACCGTCCCCGCGGCGGCATCGGCGGCGGCGGCGAGCGCCGCGACGTATCCCGGATCGGCGGACAGGGGCTCCACGAAGATCTGAACGGTCCCGCCGCAGGACAGCCCCACGTCCCCCGCGAGATCGGCGTTCAGGTGATGGGTGACGAGGGACGGACGGCCCGATGCCTGCGCCTCGAGGGCCACGCGGATGACATCGCCCTCCACACAACCCCCACCGATACTCCCCGCGAGCCGGTCGGTGTCGCCAATGAGCATCTTGGCGCCGGCGGGCACGGGGGTCGATCCGGTGGCCTGGGCGATCGTGGCCAGGGCCCCACTGCGGCCCGTGCGGGCCAGCTCCAGCGCCCTGGTCCACAGGTTCATGTAGCCGGGAGCTCTTCCAGGCGCGCGACGGCGCGGCGAAGATGCGGAATGACGATGGATCCGCCGACCACCAGCGCGACCGCGAACGCGTCCTGGAACTCGGCGTCGGTGACCCCTTCTTCCCGGCACCGGATGACGTGGTAGGTCACGCAATCATCGCAGCGGAGGACCATGGAGGCCACGAGCCCCAGCAGCTCCTTCGTCTTGACCGGCAGGGCTCCGGCTTCATAGGTCCGGGTATCGAGGGCGAAGAAGCGATTGATGGTGGTGTTGCCGGCGCCCAGAATGGCCGCGTTCATCTTTTCGCGGAAGTGGCGGAAGGACTCGAGCGTGTCGGTCATGCGTTTAAAACTAGGCGTCTAGACGTCTAGACGTCTAGGTTTGGACGTCTAGACGTCTAGACGTCTAGTATGCTGCGATCGTGCCGACCATGATCCCCGTGTTGAAGTCGGTGGAATGGAAGGTGCACCGGAACTTGTAGATCCCCGCTGACGCGAACCCTCGCTTGACCGATCCCGAATTCTGCGGCGTCGACACGTTGGCGATGTGGACGCTGTCCTGGAAGATCAGGTCGTGCAGCTGGCTGCCCTGCCAGGTGAACGCCACCGAGTCCCCCACGCTGATGCTGTCTACCTGCGGGGAGAACACGTTGTCCCGGACGCTCACCGTCAGGGTATGGGCGGTACCCGCCGCGGTCGACGACTTGCACGCCGCGACAGATCCCACCACCGCCAGCAACGCCCAACCCCGGAGTGTCATCGGACCGTGATCTTCCCCCACATGCCCGCCGTGGTGTCCCCGACAAATCCGTGGATGCCACAGTGGTAGTAGTAGTCCCCGACGCCGACGTTGATGATCACCGGGAAGGTCGGTGCGAGACCCTGTTCACCGGTGCGTCTCCACGTCGAATCGCCTACCATGAACGAGTCGGGCACGATGCTGTGCAGAATGCTGCCCGTATTCTCGAAACAGATCGACTGTCCCTGCGCCACATTGGCGTGCTGGGGCGTGAACGTCTTGTTGTCGGCCGCCTTGATGAGAAAGAAGTTGCCGTTCCCGCAGAGGCTGCTCCCCATCGGACTGTTGCACGAGAGCACGGCCGCCACGGCGACGAACAGCCCCAACCAGAGTTTCCGCATCGTTCCCCCCACGTCGTCGAGTTCGGTCCGAGTGGTACGCCCCAAAACTACAGGGGGCTCCGGCCACGGCCAGAGCCCCCCGCGAGTTCCTCACCACCGGAGCTAGTGCTGCTCCCGCTCCAGCGTGTCCACCGCCAGGCGCGGGGAGATCATGGGATACTTGCCGGCGAACCAGCCGTAGGCGAGCAGGAACAGCCCCGCGAAGAACGCCAGCGCACCCAGCTCGGTCAGGCCCAGATGGGGGCCCTGGCCCGCGGTCAACGAGGGCACCACCTCGAGGTACCGCTCCAGCCAGACGCCCGCCACGGAGATCGACGCGAAGAGCACGAAGGTGCCCGGAGTTTTTTTGGGCTTCACGCCCAGGAGGCCGATGAACGGGATCACGAACACCATCAGGAACACCGCCGTCCCGACCGCCCGCCACGGACCCCAGAGCCGGTAGAAAATGAAGTACGTCTCTTCCGGCAGGTTGCCGTACCAGATGACGAGGAACTGGGCCCACATCAGGTAGGCCCAGAACACCGTGAACCCGAAAGCCAGCTTGCCCAGATCGTGCCGCTGCTTGGGCGTGATCAGATTCTCGAGCTTCATCGCTCCGCGCATCCAGTGCAGCAGCAGAGAGAGCGACATCAGAGCGGTGAGGAACGAGCCCATGAAG
>DATBCM010000382.1:0-2673 GCA_036270455.1 Gemmatimonadales bacterium
CTCCCGGAGGCCACTCCGCACGGCGATCAGCAGCTGGCGCGGGCCGATGGGGTGCCGGACGAATGCCGCCAGGAGCTCGGTGGCGAAGGGCTCGGGCACATCCATCTCCCCTTCCCGGCCCAGCGCGATGATGGCGCCCCCCGCATCGACGAACCCCCGTTGAGCGTCCAGCGGGAAGATCGACCGGGAGCCGGCATCGAGCAGAAACACCGTGGGCCGGTCATCCACGTCGAGCCCCTGGGGCCCCGCGATGGCGCGCGACTCGATCTGGGCACCCGCGAGCGCGTCCAGCACCGAATCCGGTGACCACCCGGTGGGATGGAGGAGCACGTAGCGCGCGGTCACGGCTTGATCGAGTCCTTCGGCGGATCGGCCGGGGCCTTGTCAGGGGGCAGCGGGGTCACACCGGTGAGAAACCGGTAGGGGCGCCGCGACACCGCATCCGCGAAGTGATTCAGCTGCCGCGACAGCTCGGCCAGGTTGGAGGCAGTGGCGCGAAGGTCGCCCCGGTTCTCGGTCGCCATCGCCTGCGCGTTCTGCACGACCGAATCGAGGTGCACCAGGAGGCGGTTCGAGGACGCGAGGGTCGCGGTCACGGAGTCCGCGAGGCCCGGCGGAATGCGGCGCGTGATGGAGTCGATCCGGGCCATGCTGGACGACACGCTCGTGACGGCCGCGCTGAGGCTCGGCGTCATCCCCTGGATAGTGCTGTTGGCCGACGCCAGGGTGTGCTGGACGCCGACCAGGGCGTCACGCGCCTTGAGCAGCACCTGGTGCACGTCACCCGACAAGTTCGTCACGACCACCTTCAGCGAATCGAGGGCGGACGCGGGGCGGTCGGAATTGATCGTGTCGCCGGCGCCTAGCATCCGGGCGCCGCCGTGCGTCGAGTCGGGCAGGACTAGCACGATTTCAGACGCGGAAGAGATCTGCGAGACCGAGGCGATGGAGGCCTTGGTGCCCAAGGGCAGGAGGAGCTTGGACCCGTTCGCGAATTCCTGGGCGAGCGAGAGGCGGGCGATGAACGACACGCGCCGGCTGGTCGGATCGATGCGCGGCACGATCGACACCACCCGCCCGATCTCGAGCCCCTCCACCAGGACGCGGGTGTCGGCATTGATCCCTTCCGCGTTGGCGACCCTCATATAGAGCGCGTACCGCCGCTGTCCCCACCCGCTGGTCGCGAGCAGGGCGCCGATCACCAGTCCCACGGTGACGACGATCAAGAGGCCGACGATGAAGTCCTGACGGTTGGTTTCCACGGTCCCTCGAAAGTCGCTACGCGGGCTCGAGCTCGAGCGCGCCCTGACGGGCCAGCCGGAAGATCCGCTCCACCCGGTTGTGCAGCACCGAGGGCAGCTCCTGACCCGTGATCAGCACCGCCCGCCGCGCGCCCTGGGCCTCCTCGCCCCCGCGGGCCAGCGTCAACAACTCCCCCGCGACCCGGGACGACAGGCCGTCGAAGGGCTGCTCCAGAATCACGAGGGAGGGATCGAACGCGAGGGCCCGGACCATGGCGGTGCGCCGCCGCTCCTCCTCGTTCGCCTGCGCGGGACGAAGGCCTCCGATGCGGCCGATGCGGCCCGCCGCCATCATGACGTCCACGCGTCCCTCGATCTCCTTGGGCGCTGCATCGCTCCCGAAGCGCAACGGCAAGGCCACGTTGTCCCGGAGCGAGAGATTCTGGAGGAGACCGTCGCCGGCCGGAAGGTAGCCCACACGGCGCCGGAAGGCCAAGCGTTCATGGCCCTGAAGGGTCGACAGCTCGGTGCCCAGAACGCGCACCTGCCCGGCCCGCGGGTCTTCGAGTCCCAGCGCCAGGGTCCCGAGCAGCTCCAGCCCGGAGTCCGCTTCGCCCAGGATGGCCACGGTCTCTCCCGGTTCCACCGTGAGGGAGAACGGCGTGGCTGCGCGGGGCGAGAGCAGGACCTGCTCGAAGACCAGCGGAGCGGTCATCAGCCGAACAGCGCCGCGCCGAGGAAGATGCCGACGATCGAGGAGACGGTGGCGCGGCTCGCGGCGATCGGGATTTCCGTCGGTCCCCGGCGGACGGCGAGGCCATAGAAGCTGGGGACGAGGCCGACCACGATCCCGAACGCCAGGGCCTTCGCGACGGTGAGCCAGACATCGCGCAGGGTTAGCGCCTGCAGCACGACGTCCATGTACCGCCCCGGCGTCATGCCGTTGAACGTGGCGGCCAGGAGCCCCCCGGCGACCGCCACGACGTCGAAGAGGATCATCAGGATGAACACGCTGACGAGGCCGCCGGCGAATCGGGGCACCACGAGATACTGGCGCGGGTCGATGCCCATGCCCTCGAGGGCCCGCACCTCTCCCATCACCTGGTTCGTGGCGAGCTCCGCCGCGATGGCGGTCCCCGACCGTCCGGCCACCGCCAGCGCCGTCACCAGCGGCCCCAGCTCTCGGACGATCACGACCACCATGAGGGTCCCCAGCCACTCGGTCTTGCCGATGGACCCGAGCTCGCGCGCGGCCTGCGAGATCACGAGGAAGCTCAGGATGCTGGACAGGAGGACGATCAGGGCGACCGCGTGGACAGCGGTGAAGCGGATCTGATTCATGGTGACGCGAAACGCCACCGCCCGGCCCGCCACAGGCAGGGTGACGAGCGCCCGGAGGGCACCAAAGCCGAAGCGCGCCAGCGCCCCCAGT
>DATBCM010000383.1:0-4047 GCA_036270455.1 Gemmatimonadales bacterium
CGGTCTCTTCCTCGTGGTCACGGCCGACGCCGCCGACGACATCGAAATCCCCGAGATGCAGACCACGTTTGGAAGACTCGAACGCGCGCAGGCGCTCGGGGACATCAAGGCCCTGCTGGCGAAAGCACGCCGGGTCTCGCAGGTGCATTTGCGAGACCCGGGCGATTGGGGCGTGTTGGCACCCGCCTGACCGATCAGCGGTCGTCGTCATCTCCATCTCCCGCATGCCCCGGCAGATAGGTGCGGCGCGGCGCCGGCACCGGCGTCCGGCCCCGTACGCTTTGCCAGATCTCCTGATTCAGCACGGTCTCGTCCGCCAGATCGGGTCCCGCGAAGTCCTGGTCGGTGAGGCGCGACAGCGACAGCTTCGCATTCAGCTCGTCGAAGGGCCAGCGGGCTGACGCCGCGCGAAAGGGCGTGAGGTCGAGCCGGGCGCCGAAGGCGTGGGTGAGGGGCGTGGCGCCGGCGTCGTACTGGGAGAGGGGTGGCAACCCCAGGAAGAGTCCGATCGTTCGCACCACCGAGCTGGTGGAGTACATGGTGCTGTCCACGGTGCCCCGCCGGGCGAACGGCGAAGCCATGATGAGCACCGAGCGATGGGCATCCACGTGGTCGGGCCCGTCCTGGGCGTCGTCCTCGAGCGCGAAGAAGGCCATGCTCTTCCACGCCTTGGAACGCGAAAGCCGTTCCACCACCTGGCCCAGCGCCAGATCGTTGTCGGCCACCATCGCCCGCGGCGTGGGATGCGTGGCCCGTTTGCCCTCCGTGTGGTCGCGCGGGAGATAGAGGATCACGAGGGCAGGGAAGGTGTCGCGCTGGTCCCACGCGTTCACGGAGTCCGCGAACAGGCGGGCCCGAGTCGTGTCCCGGATATTGAGCTCGAACCCGGGGAACTCGGGCACGGTGATGCCCTGGAGCCCGGGCAGGGTGGAGACGTGCCTGCCGTTCGAGTCCGGGTGGACCGCCTCGCCGAAGTTCACGGTCCAGAGTCCGGCGCGCCGCGCGGCGTCCCAAAGATAGGCCCCCCGCGGGTTGGCCAGGTCCGATCCGTCATCCAGGTCCCAGTCCCTCCGGTTGGAATACACGGCGGGCCAGGTCTTCTCGTTGTACTCGCCCGCAAAGGCCCGGTCGGTCCATTCGTGCCCGTCCGCGGAGACCTCGCCATCGACGTAGAAATTGTCGAACAGGACGAACCTGCCGGTGATCGCATGCGCGTTGGGTGTCACCGAGTCGTTGAAGATCGCGAGCTTGGCGTCGCCGTTTCCGCGTTTGACGTCGCCGAACACCTGGTCGTAAGTCCGGTTCTCGCGGATCACGTAAACGACGTGGTGTACGCCCGGCAGATTGGGAGGCGCCTGACGCAACCCGGGGTTCGAGTAGGGGGAGAGGCTCGTCACCCTCGCGGTGGAGGATGCCAGCCCGCGGGCGTCCGGCAGCGTAACGACCGACAGCGAGCCCCGCACCAGGTCGGCGATGTAGGGGCCCGACGGATTGGGGCCCGAGCCGTTGCCCTTTCCGTTGATGACGTAGAGCGTCTCACCACCGCCGGAGGTCGCGACGCCGGTAGGGTACCACCCGACGGGCAGCAGTCCTTCGACCGCCGGCGCCCGGGACGCCACGTTCACCACCGCCACGGCATTGTTTCCCGCCAGCGCCACGAAGAGCCGTCGCCCATCGGGCGAAAGCGCGAGCGCATTGGGATCGCTGCCCACGGGTGCGCCGCGCATCAGCGCCACGGCCAGACGGTCCGTCACCCGCCCCGAGTCCAGATCGAATTGCGCCACCGCGTTCGCGCCTGCCAGCGTCGCGAAGAGCTGGCGGCCGCGGAGCACCAGGGACGAGGGGTGCGGACCGACGTCGAGCTTGGTCCCATCCACCACGCCGTTCGCCCCGATGGGAAGCCGCTCGATGCTCGAGTCTCCCCAATTGCTCACGTAGAGCGCCTCGGCGTCGGCCACGGCGGTGTACGGATGGCTGCCCACAGCGAGGCGCGCCGTCACCGCGAGGGAGCGCGTGTCGAGGAGGTAGACGGAGTCGCTGAGGTTGCCGACTACGGCGACCAGGTCACGCCCCGGGAGGACCGTGATGCCGGCCGTAAACAGGGACGTCGGAGGCGTCGCCAGGATGGCGCTGTCGACCGCCGGAGCACCCGCGCCGTAGATCACGCGGTACACGCGGTTGGTACTGCCGCCCGACGCCCATACCGTGTCGGCGGCCGCGGTGCCGCGGTGTGCGAGCCCCAGCCAGGCGGCCTTGAAGGGGAGGGAGTCGATCGCGTGCCCGGTCCCGGGATCGATCCGCCAGAGCCCGTTGGCGCCGTGCCCGTTCAGGGTCACGACGATCTGCCCGTTGGTGAGCCGGACGAGGTTGAGGGGCAGGTTGCCCACCGGGATCTGCTTGCCGGCGGGAGCAATCCGCCAGCCCGACGGCAGCACCGTGACCCCGTTCCCGAGGGCCCCCGGCACCAACCGGTGCGCGGCCACGCCGACGACGAGGAGTCCGGAGACGGAGAGCGCTATCTTGCGGAGCACAAATCGATCCTCGAGTGCCTGGATTCGCGGAATATAGACCGCGGTCCCCGGGACCGGAGGAGGCCGTGACACTAACGTTTCATTTGATCCCGCATACCCACTGGGACCGCGAGTGGTACCTCCCACGCGCGGCGTTCACGGCGCGTCTGGTCCCCGCGCTCGACGACCTCGTCGCCTTGCTCGAGGGGGATCCGGCATACCGTTCCTTTCTGCTCGATGGCCAGACCGTGCTGATGGAGGACTACCTCGCCGTCCGTCCCGATCGCGAACCCGCCATCCGCGCCCTCGCCCAGAGCGGCCGGCTGCAGCTCGGACCCTGGTACGTGCTGGCCGATGAGCTCATTCCCTCCGGGGAATCCCTCATCCGCAACCTCCTCTATGGCGCCGCCGATACGGCGCGCTGGGGGGGACGACTCGAAGTCGTCTATTCCCCAGATGCGTTCGGCCATCCGGCCATCCTGCCCGCACTCGCGCGCGAATTCGGGCTGAAGTTCGCCGCACTCTGGCGCGGCCTTGGCGGTGAGGCGGGTCAGACGCGCGATGCCTACCGGTGGGGCGGTCTGCCGCTCTGGCATTTCCCTCCCGATGGGTACGAGATCGGGGCCGCGCTCTCCACGGACCGCGACCGCCTGCGCCAGGCGTGGGGACCCATTCGCGCGGAACTCACCCGCCGCGCCGCCACGAGCCACATCGCCATCCCCATCGGCGCCGATCATCACGCCCCCCATCCCGACGTGCCCGCGCTGCGGGAGCGGCTGGCGGAGCTCGAACCCCAGAACGCGGTGCGGATCTCCCGTCTCGATGAATTCCTGAAGGAATTCGCAGCCGAGGCCGTCCACGCGCCCGAGTTGTCGGGGGAGCTGCGCTGGTCCTACCGCTATACGTGGACGCTCCAGGGCGTGCATTCGACGCGCGCGCCGCTCAAGCGCCGACATTCGCGTGCGGAGCTCCAACTCGAGCGCATCGTCGAACCCCTCGTGGCCCTGGCCCGGCGCGCCGGCGGCCGTGACCGCCGCCCACTCCTCGACCGGGCGTGGCGGACGCTCCTCCGAGGGACGTTTCACGACACGATCTGCGGCTGCTGCTCCGACGCCGTCGCCCGCGCGCAGTCGACCCGGCTCGATGCGGTCGAAGCGACCAATCGCGAGCTGGCCGAGGGTGCGGCGGATGACCTGTCGGGCCATGACCCCGATTCTTCCCGGGAGCACCCGCAACCGGACTCCGCGCTCTGGCTCTGGAACCCCGCCGCGCGGACCCGGAGCGGCGTGATCATCGCCGACACCACCTGGTTCCGGCGTGACGTCCTGGTGGGACCGCCGGGGGACCGCCAGCCGCGCCACGGTCCCGGCGCGGGAGATTTCGCACTCGTGACCGGTGATGGCACTCCCCTTTCCGTGCAGGTGCTCAGCCGGCGCACCGCCCTCGAGCGCCGGGATGCCCCGCGCCACTATCCGGATCAGGACGAGGTGGAGCATGTGCGAATCGCCTTTCACGCGCCGGCCGTCGACGGCCTGGC
>DATBCM010000384.1:0-3208 GCA_036270455.1 Gemmatimonadales bacterium
CGGTGCCATCGTGCGCGTCGAAGATCCGGCCGACGCCGAACGCGTGGTGTTCGGCGTGGTGACTGATGCGTTCGCGTACTCGGATCTCGCCACCCCCCTCCATGACGTGGTCTCGGCCGACGGCGACCCCGAGCGCGCCGGCACCGCGCCGACCCTGCGCCAGGAGATCAGGCTCTGGACGGCGGCCGTGCTCCGGCAATTCCCGGAAGACCCGCTGCAGCCCGTCCCCCTCGGCCGCGTGCTGGTCGCGTCGGACGCCGATGTCGCCTCGGCCCTCCGCATGGACACGTACCTCACCGGGGCCGCGCCGACCGGGATCCCCGTCGGCCTCTACACGTCCGGCGGTCTCGAAGCGCCCGTATACCTGGACTCGGACTTCCTGCTCGGTCCCGAGGCTGCGCACCTCAACATCTCCGGCATCTCCGGACTCGCGACCAAGACCTCGGCAGTCGAGTTCCTGATCTCCTCGATCTTCCAGCATTTCCCGGCGCACCGCGGCCGGATCGCGGCCGTCTGCTTCAACGTGAAGGGTCCCGACCTCTGTTTCCTCGACCGCGCCGGGCAGCTCCAGGATGAAGACCGGCGGCGGTACGAACGCCTGGGCGTGAGCCCGGAGCCGTTCCAGCGGGTCCGCTATTACGCGCCCTTCAAGCCCGACGGCGTGAACCTGAACACCCTGCGCACGCACCCGGATCTGGTCGGCGATGTCGAGCCGCTGGTCTGGGGTCTGCGCGAGGCGCTCGATTTTGCCGAGGTCCTGCTCAACAAGGACGACATCGACGCGAAGGCCGATGCGTTCATCGACTTCCTGAAGGACCGGGTGGTCGGTCAGCCGTTCGACGACGGTTTTGGCAACCAGCACCAGGTCGAGACCTTCGCCGACCTCGATGCGCTCTTCCGCGCCATTCTCCGCGGTGTGGAAGATTCGGGGCGGGGAGATATGTGGCGCACGCATCACGTCGCCACCATCCGCAAGGTCCGCAACCGGCTCTCGAACATCTCGACCCGCTGCAAGGGCCTGGTGACCGACGACGGCGACATCGGGGATCTTCCCTGGGGTTCCTTCGAAGACCGGGGTGTGTACGTCATCGACGTCGCCAATGTCGATCCCCTCGGTCAGGACCTCGTGTTCGCGCGCGTGGTGTCGAAGCTCCGCGAGCGTCTGGAGCACCGGAACCTCGGCGTGGACGCGGTTGTGGTCTTCGTGGACGAGCTGAACAAGTCGCCTCCGGGGACGGTCCGGAGACCCACGTGAAGCGCATGCTCCTCGATATCTCCGAACGGGGCCGGTACCTGGGGCTCGCGCTCTTCGGGGCCGAGCAGTTCCGGTCGCAGGTCCATCGCCGCGTGGTGGGGAATGCCGGAACGCAGGTGTTCGGACGCATGGACGCGGACGAGCTGGCGACGCCCGGGTACCAAGTCCTCTCGCCGGCGACCAAGATCAAACTCGCGACGCTGCCGATCGGGGAGCTGATGGTCCGGCATCCGCACTTCACACAGCCGATTTTCGTCCGGTTCCCGAGGCCCGCGGTGATGCGGGGGCGGGACGGCGTGGAGCGGTTCCCGCCCGCCGAGGACCTGCCGTTCGAGGACGCGATCGTGCGGCAGCTGATGAAGCTCGACCGCAAGCTCAAGCCGAACGTGCTGAAGGATCTGGTCGCGTCCCGGGAGCAGGAGGATGTGCGGCGCGCGCTGGCGGCGGTGCGCCGGGCCCGCCCCGACGACGTCCTGGCGTACTTCCGCACGGCTCTGGGCAACAAGGTCGCCGCGGACGTGCCGCGGGAGCGGCGCGCAGTGCCGCCGCTCAGTCCGATTTCGGAGGAACCGTACTGAACCGGAACGCCGGATGAAGCTCGCCCATCTCTCCGACCTCCACCTCGGCTTCCGCCAGTATGAGCGGCTCACGCCGCGCGGTAGCAATCAACGCGAGGCGGATGTCGCGACGGCCCTGAAACGGGCGGTGGACGACCTGCTCGAGCAGAAGCCGGATTGTATCGTCATTGCCGGGGACGTATTCAACGCCGTTCGTCCCACCAACGCCGCCATCCTCACGCTGTTCCAGGAGCTCCAGCGGATCCGGCAGGCACTCCCGGAGACGGCTGTGATCATTGTGGCCGGAAACCACGACACGCCGCGATCGGTCGAGACCTGGAGCATTCTCAGGCTTTATGAAGCACTGGGCGTACAGGTCGCGCTGGACGTGCCGCGGCGGATTCCGTTGCCCGCCCATGATGCCGTCGTACTGGCGGTACCCCATCAGGCCATCGCCCAGGCTGAGCGACCGGCCCTGCGTCCCGAACCGGGTGTGGCGCACAACATCCTCGTGGTTCACGCCGAAGTGGACGGCATTTTCGCGTTCGAGAAGGGCGCGGCGGAGTACGGCAGCGGCGTGCTCACGCGCGCGGAGCTCGGTGCCGCTCACTGGGACTACGTGGCGCTGGGTGCGTACCACGTGGCCCGCGAGCTCGAATCGAACATGTGGTACTCGGGGAGCCTGGACTACGTCAGCCACAATCCCTGGGGCGAGCTGATAGACGAGAAGAAGCACAAGCGGCCCGGCAAGGGCTACCTGCTGGTGGACCTCCCCGGTGCGAAGGTCACGTTCCGTCCCATCGAAGCCCCGCGCCGGTTCGTCGATCTCCCGCCCATCGACGCGCCCGACCAGACCGCCGCCGAACTGGACGCCGAAATCGCAGCGGCGATCAAGAAGGTCAAGCCGTCGGTGGATGATCAGGTCATCCGTCTCGTGGTGCGCGACATCTCCCGAGGGGTCGCGAAAGACCTGAACCACGAGGCTATCCGGGCCGTCAAGGCGCGCGCCTTGAACTTCCACCTCGACCTCCGTCGCCCCCCCACACCGGAGCGCGCGGCCAGCCTGGCCACGCCCGGCCGAAAGCCGCTGACCCTCCCCGAAACGGTGAAGGACTTTCTCTCCCGCCGTCCCCTCGATGCGGACCTGGACCGGGAGGAGTTCGTTCGCGTCGGGGTCGAGTACGTCGAAAAGGCCGGGGCCGGCACCCGTGAGGAGGGCATCTCCTGATGGAGCTGCGCCGCCTCCGGCTGGTCAACTTCCGCCAGCACGCCGATACGGACATCGAGTTCGGCAAGGGGATCACCGGCATCGTCGGGCCCAACTGGGCGGGGAAGACCACCCTGCTCGAGGCCATCGCCTGGGCGATCTACGGCTCGCAGGCGGCGCGCGGCGACA
>DATBCM010000385.1:0-1605 GCA_036270455.1 Gemmatimonadales bacterium
ATCTCCCTGACCCTCGTGAACGCGGGTGACTTCTCCGCCACCTCTCTGCCGAACGCCTTCCCGGTGTCGGGTACCGTCCAGATTGCGGGTCGAGGTCCCAGGATCCTGATTCCCGGCGTCGCGCACGACTCGCTGCAGATCCTCACGCTCGGTGGTTCACCGAGAGTGGCCCTGGTGCGGAGTCCGGCGGGGGCCGCCTTTCAGGACGACACCCTGGCCTGGGTCGCCGATTCTGCATTCGATTCGCTGGTGCTGGTCAACGTGCGCTCCGGCCAGCAGGTGTTGGCGCGCCCCGTCAGTGGGGCTCCCGTGGCCGTCGCGGTACTCGACAGCCAGGTGTTTGCGATCCACCGGACCTGGCTCGCTTCGGTCAACGTGGCCGGACCGCCGGTACCCGATTCGATCCCGCTCAGCGGCAGCGATGCCCATTTCGCCGTGATTGGCGATGACTCTCTGCTGTACGTCATTTCCCGCGGAGACTCGGGGCACGCGAATGGCAGGCTGTCGGTAGTGGACCCTGCCAGCCGCTCCGAGGTGGTGGTGATCAACGGATTGGGAGAGCGCCCCGGACCCGGCGTGTTTCATCCCACCGGGAGGATTCTGATCGCGTCTTCGACCGACGGGATACTCGAGGTGAACACACTCACCCGGTCCGTCACCCGCGGCCCCGGCTTTGGGATCAAGCCGGGAGGGAAGGGCGTCGTCGCCCTGGCACTCGATGCCCGCGGCCGGATCTACGCCGTGTCGAACACCGGGTGTGGGAGCGCCGGGATCCTCTACGTCCTGTCGCCGCCTCCGGGATACAACGTCATCACCACCGTCTCGCTCGGCTTGTGCCCGGTGGCGTCGACCGTCGCGGAGATGCCGGCACAGTAACTTTCCCGTATGCCCCTGGTCACCACACCGGCCATCGTTCTCCAGACCTTCCGGTACAGCGAAACCTCCAAGGTGGTCCGCCTCGCCACCCGGGACCTTGGCGTCCAGAGTGCCATCGCCAAGGGCGTGATGCGTCCCAAGAGCAAGTTTGGTGCGGGGCTCGAGATCCTGGGTGAAGGGACGGCGCAGCTCTACTACCGGGACACGCGGGAGCTCCAGACCCTGGGAGAGTTCGAGCTCGAGAACCTGCGCCACGACCTGGCGCGGGACGTCTCCCGCTTTGCGGGCGCCACGGCCCTCGCCGAAGTGATGCTCAAGTCCGCACCTCCCGCCGCGCTGCCCGCAGCTTACGACACCCTGGTCACCGGGTTGGACGCGCTCGTGGTCGCGCCCGCGTGTGACATCGATGCGGCGGCCATCCGGGCGCTCTGGCGCCTGCTCGGCGTCCTGGGGTTCGAGCCGGCATTGACGGTGTGCGTTCGCGACGGCACGCCGCTCGATCCGAATCCTGCCACGCCGGTTCCGTTTTCTTCTGCCGAAGGGGGGGCGTTCTGTCCCTCGTGCGCGCCCGCACGTGCGCCCACGGAACTCCCTCCGCAGGCGTACCGTGATCTGGTGATTCTCGGTGCGGAGGACGGGCCGCTGCCGGCGCTGGATGCCGCGCACGCCGCCGCGCATCGCCGGCTGGTCGTGCGCTTCGCCCGCCATCACCTGGGGGAGCCCAACAAG
>DATBCM010000386.1:0-3928 GCA_036270455.1 Gemmatimonadales bacterium
CGCGGCGGGCTCTTCGGCCGGGGCCTCCGCCGGCGCGCCGGCGTCCACACCGGGCGTGATCTGGGCGTGCAGTTTGCCATTTTTCGGGGTCACGCGCACGATGACGAGACCCGCCCCGCCGGCGTATTCGAACGTCGCGCCCGAGCCCTTGCCGATGCGGTCGGCCGCCTCCGAGGGCGCCAACTCCGTGAGCAGCGCATAGAGCTGCTTCTCGGTGATCACCTGCTTCGAGAGCTTGGACTGGCGGCCTGACTTCTCCATCCCCACCGGCTCGTCGGGCACCAGCAGGAGCTGCTCGCCGCCGTTCTTGATGAGGAGATCGATGAAGGGATCGAGACGGGCCATGTTGGTCAGTCCGTGGGGCGCGCGTAGAGCACGTGCGCGCGGTTCACCAGATGGGTGGCGTTGTTGGTGGTCACGGCGAAGAAGGGACCTCCGCCGGCGTTGAGATAGTCGATGGGACGGGACATCGACTGCGGCATCACGACCTCCGCGACGCCGTTCCAGACCGTGCCGTCCACCAGCGCGACCTCGAGTCCGATCTCGATGGCTCCGGGCGCGCGCTTCCCGCCTGCGGCCGGGACGGTGAGGGCGATGGTCTGGGCCCGGGACACGAGCAGCACTTCCTTCCGATCATCCGGCAGGAAGGGGAAGAATCCCTCGGGACGGTTCAGCATCTCGAGCGGTGTCTCCGGCCCTTCGCGCGCCGGCGCCCGCGCCATCACGAACACGGAGCCGGCCCGTTCGCCCCCCTGGGTCAGGAGGAGTCGCGCGTGGATGGACTCGCGGGGGAGAGAGAAACCGCTCACGAGGAACAAGATACGATAGATGGGAGGAACGGGGAGGAGGGAGGGGGGACCTCCCTTCTCCCTCCTGCCGATTAGATTCCGTCGCGTGACCGCTCCGACGACACCAGCCGCGCCTGCTGAAACCAAGCCGCCCAAGAAGCGGGCCTTCACCTCCGGCTCCTGGCAGGAGGCGAAAGGCCTCATCTATGCCCATCGCTGGCGGCTCGCCCTCGGGCTCTTCCTGATGATGATCAACCGTCTGTCGGGGTTCGTGCTGCCCGCGACCTCCAAGATGGTGATCGACCGGGTGATCAATCAGCACCATCCGGAGCTGCTCCCGAAATTCGCACTCTGGGTCGCGGTCGCCACACTGGTCGGAGCCGCAACGTCGTTCGGCAATTCCCAGATCCTGGGCGTGGCTGCGCAGGCGGCGATCACCGATATGCGACGGAAGGTGCAGGCGTACGTGCTCCGCCTGCCGATCAACTATTTCGACTCGACCAAGAGCGGGATCTTGATCTCCCGCATCATGACCGACGCCGAGGGGATCCGGAACCTCGTCGGCACGGGACTGGTGCAGATGATCGGTGGGCTGGTCACGGCGGCCATCGCCCTGGGTTGGCTCTTCAAGATCAACTGGCAGCTGACGAGCTTCGCGATCCTGATCCTGGGGACGTTCGGCGCCGGCATGGCCATCGCGTTCTCCAAACTGCGGCCGCTCTTCCGGGACCGGGGCAAGATCAACGCGGACGTCACCGGCCGGCTGGCGGAAACCCTGGGTGGCATCCGGATCGTGAAGTCGTACCGCGCGGAGAAGGGCGAGCGCCTGGTGTTCGGCCGCGGCGTGCACACGTTGCTGCGGAATGTCGCGACCACCATGACCGGCATCTCCAGCGTCGGCGCGTTCGCGTCGGTCATCGTGGGCGCGATCGGCATCCTCGTGATGCTGGTCGGCGCGCGGGCCGTGGTGGACGGCCACATGACGCTCGGGGACTTCTTCCTCTATGTGTATCTGGTCGGTCTCGTCGCGTTCCCATTGATCAACATCGCGTCCATCGGCACGCAAATAACCGAGGCGTTCGCCGGTCTGGACCGGATCCGCGAGATCCGGCAGATGACCACGGAGGATCAAGCCGACGCGACGAAGGCGGAGACGGGGGAGGTCCGCGGGGACATCGAGTTCCAGGACGTCACCTTCGAGTACGTGAAGGACGTGGAGGTTCTGAAGCACATCAGCTTCAGGGCCCAGGCGGGGTCGACGACGGCGCTCGTGGGCTCTTCAGGGGCGGGGAAGAGCACCCTGATCGGGCTGGTGATGGCGTTTTCACGTCCCAAGGCGGGTCGCATCCTCGTGGATGGCCGGGATCTCGACTCCATCCGGCTGTCGGACTACCGGACCCAGCTGGGCGTGGTGCTCCAGGACAACTTCCTGTTCGACGGCACGGTCGCCGAGAACATCGCGTTCGCCAATCCGCACGCGAGCCGGGCCGAGATCGAGCGGGTGGCGAAGATCGCGCACTGCGACGACTTTGTCCGCCGCTTCGAAAAAGGGTACGACACCGTCGTCGGGGAGCGGGGAGTGAAGCTCTCCGGGGGCGAGCGCCAGCGGGTCTCCATCGCCCGGGCCATTCTGGCGGACCCGCGGATCCTCATCCTGGACGAGGCGACCAGCTCCCTCGATTCCGAGAGCGAGGCCAAGATTCAAGACGGGCTCCGCACCCTTCGGCAGGGGCGGACCAGCTTCGTGATCGCGCACCGGCTATCCACCATCCGCAGTGCGGATCAGATTCTGGTGATGGAAGGCGGGGAGATCGTGGAGCGCGGGACCCACGCCGAGCTCCTCGCGGCGAACGGGCGGTACCGTCAGCTGTATGACAAGCAGTACAAGTTCGAGCAGGACCGGTTCATCAACCCCGGCGAGGACTTCACGCCGGAACCAGAAGCGGCGCCCGTCGCCGTCGGATTGACGCCGCCGAATCGACTCTAGCATCGAGTCCGGATGATCATCCTCAAGCTCATCCAGTCGATCTTCAACACGTTGCATTCCGAAGGCACCCCCGGCCAGGTGGCCGCCGGGATGGCCCTCGGTGCCTTCCTGGGTCTGACCCCGCTCGCGTCGCTCCACAACGTCTTCATCGTCGCGCTGATCTGTTTCTTCAACGTGTCGTTCGGCGGCGCGATGCTCGGCTGGGCCGTCTTCACGCCCATCGGATTTCTGCTGGATCCGGTATTCGATTTCCTGGGGCACCAGCTCCTGCTCGCCCCCAGCCTCACCGGGCTCTGGACGGCGCTGTACAACGCGCCCGTGATGCCGCTGACCAACTTCAACAATACCGTGGTGCTGGGCTCATTCGTCTTCACCACGATCTTCTTTTTGCCGTTCTTCTTTTTCTTCCGCTGGGGCGTCGACCGGTACCGGGAAACCGCGGGGGCGTGGCTCAAGCGGACCAAGTTCTACCATGTGATCACCGCGACCAAGCTGATCAACGTCTACAAGCTGTTCTTCCGATGAACATCGCCCTGGTAAGGTGGAAGGCGGCCCTCGCGTTCGGGACCTTCATCTTGATCCTGGTCCTGGTCTGGGTGTTGTTCGGAAACTGGCTGGTGAAGCGCGGCCTGGAAGCCGGGGGCACCGCTGCGGCGCGCGCGAAGGTCGAAATCGATCACGTGCGCGTCTCCCTCTGGCAGTCGCGACTCACGATCTACGGGCTCACGATGGCGAGTCCGTCCGAGGCCCTCAAGAACACGATGCAGGCGGATCAGCTGGACGCGGATTTCGAGACGCTGCCGTTGCTCCGGAAGAAATTCATCGTCGACCGGCTGGCCGCCACGGGACTTCGTTTCGGGACACCGCGCTCCACCGACGGTCGGGTGAAGCAGCCGGAGGCTGCGGCGGCCTCCGCTGAGAGCGGCCCGACGGCTCCGGGCTCACCAGGACAGCCCAAGGGCCCGTCCAAGGCCACGGCGACCATCGAGACCCTGTCCGATCGGCTCAACTTCCCGATCCTGAACCTGGCCACCGGGAAGATGGATGTGGGAACGCTCGATCCGTCCAAGCTCTCGACCGCCGCGGCCGCCCGGTCCCTGCACACCCGCGCCGACTCGGCCCAGAAGGCCTGGAACGCCGCGCTCAACGACCT